>CANGHE010000085.1 GCA_947453545.1 Flavobacteriia bacterium | reverse complement strand
GTATGAAACCAAGTTTCCACTCTTTAAAAATAAATGAAATTCGTCAGGAAACGCCTGATGCAGTTTCAATTGCTTTTGATGTTCCTCAAGAATTAAAGCAAACTTTTGAATTTCAATCTGGACAATATTTAACACTGAAAGCACTTATAAGTACTGAAGAGGTTAGAAGATCATATTCTTTATGTTCCTCACCAAACGAAAATGAATGGAGAGTTGCTGTAAAAAGAATTGACAATGGTAAGTTTTCAACTTTTGCTAATAATGAACTGAAGGTTGGTGACGTATTGGATGTAATGTCTCCAATGGGAAGTTTTTTATTGCCGAGCGAGACAGAAAGTAAGAACTTTGTTTTTTTTGCTGCTGGTTCAGGTATTACTCCTGTTTTTTCAATGGTAAAAAGTACTTTGTCCCGTGATGAACATTCTCAAGTAACGTTGGTATATGGTAATAAAGGGTTTAATTCAATCATTTTTAGAGAAGAATTAGAAGCCTTGAAGAATCAGTATATGAACCGTTTGCGTGTAATTCATATTTTATCTCGAGAAAGTTTAGGGAATGAATTACAGAAGGGAAGAATCAATAAAGAAAAAACAGAACAAATTATTCGTTCGTTAATGCAGTTAGAAACGATTGATGGGGTTTATATTTGTGGTCCAGAAGATATGATTTTGGGTGTTAAAGATGCCTTTATTGAAGCGGGTCTTGACACAAAAAAGATACATTTTGAATTATTTGGTACAAATACACCTACTAAAGAAAAAACGATAACGAATGATGAGGTGATTTCATCTTTAGTTACTGTAATAGTTGATGGAGAGGTATTAGATATTCCGCTTGCATCTAATGATGTAAATATACTAGATGCTGCTTTGGAAGCAGGTGCAGATTTACCCTTTGCTTGTAAAGGTGGTGTTTGTTGTACTTGTAAAGCAAAAGTAATGGAAGGTTCTGTGAAGATGGATGTGAATTATGCATTAGAACCAGATGAAGTAGAGGCAGGTTATATTTTAACGTGTCAATCTCATCCAACATCAGAAAGATTAATTGTTTCATTTGACGAATAAAAATATGGGATTATTTGGTAAGTTATTTAAAAAGTCTGAAAATGAAGTTTCAGCACCGAAAGGTTTTCATAGTTTAGTTGTAAGTGAACTAAAAAATGTCACTAACGATAGTGTATACGTTGCTTTTGAAGTTCCTACAGATCTGAAGAGTGCATATAGTTTCACACCAGGACAATATGTTAATCTTTCAGTGGAAGTAGATGGTAAACAAGAACGTCGTTCGTATTCTATTTGTAGTGGTCCAGCAGAAAATTTGGCTGTTGCAATTAAAAAAGTAGACAATGGAAAGGTGTCAACATGGGCAACTTCAGATTTGAAAGTGGGAGATAGTGTTTTTATTTCTCAACCAGAAGGTAATTTTACTTGGAGTAAGGAGAAAGGATTTGTTGTTGCGTTTGTTGCTGGTAGTGGTATTACTCCAGTTTTATCAATTGCCAAACATTTAGAACATGAGATTGGTGACCTTCGTTTGTTTTATGGAAATAAATCAGAAGATAAAACGATGTTTTTAAGTGATTTAGTTCAATTGAAAAACACAAAAACTGTATTTAGTTTTTCTGAGCTTGCAAAAGAAGGACAATTGTCTGGAAGACTGAATAAAGATAAAGTGAGTGAGATTATCAAGTCTGATTTAAATTTATTGAAAGCTGATGCATATTATTTGTGCGGTCCAGAAGCATTGATTAAAGATGCGAAAGAAGTATTGGAATTATTTGGTGTTGCTAAAAATAAAATTCATTACGAATTGTTTACAACTCCAGTTTTAATGAAATCAGAGGAAACAACTGTTGCTACAGCAATATTTGAAGGTGTAAGTAATGTTTCTGTAATATTAGATCAAGAACGCATTGAATTAAAAATTGATCCAGCTAAAATGAATGTACTTCAATCGCTAAATGACGAGGGGTATGATCCTCCATATTCTTGTAGGGGTGGTGTATGTTGTTCTTGTAAGGCAAAAGTATTAGAAGGTAAAGCAATGATGAAATTAAATTATTCATTAACTGAAGAAGAGGTTAATGCGGGTTATATTTTAACATGTCAAGCTTATCCTGCATCTGAAAAAGTTGTAATTAGTTATGATGCCTAAAAATATATTAATTGTTGGTGCAAGCAAAGGAATTGGTGCTGAATTAGTTTCTCAATTTTCTACTATAAAATCAATGCATGTGATTGCATTAGCTCGAGATATTGAATCTGGAAATAATTGGTCAAAAAAAGTAAATGTTAGTGCTCATAATTTCGACCTAACTTCACTTTCAATGAAAGAAGAATTAAGTACGATTTTGAGTAAGTATAGTCAGATAGATTATGTGGTAAATAATGCTGGATTATTAGTTAATAAAGCATTTTTGGAGTTAACAGAAAAGGATATCCAAACGAGCTATGATGTTAATGTGATTGGTGTAATGAAATCACTACAAATTGTTCTTCCTAAAATGTTTACTTCAGGAGGTCACATCGTTAATATAAGTTCGATGGGAGGTTTTCAAGGTACTGTAAAGTTTTCAGGTTTATCAACATATTCATCTTCCAAAGCAGCCTTAGTTAATTTAACGGAGATGTTGGCAGAAGAATTTAAAGATTCAAAAGTTAAATTTAATTGTTTGTGTTTAGGTGCAGTACAAACAGAGATGCTAGAAAAAGCATTTCCAGGATATCAAGCTCCGATTTCAGCAACAAAAATGGCTGAATATATAGTTGACTTTACGTTGAAAGCATTTAATTGGATTAATGGAAAAATAATTCCTGTATCATTATCAACCCCTTGATTATGAAGTTTTTTTCTTTTTTTCTTTTTGCGTGTTGTACTATTTGTGTAGTGTATTCTCAACATGCAGGAAAAGGAGCAAAGGATATAGATGGACATCGTTATAAAACTGTGGTTTTCGCTAAGCAAGAATGGTTTGCTCAAGATTTGAAAGTTACCCATTACAGTAATGGTGATGAAATTGCAACGATTGATTCGCTTAAGCATTGGGAAAATTTGGTTTCATCTGCTTATTTTAAAATTCATGATGAGAAAGAGGAGGAAGAATTTGGTTATTTATATAATTGGTATGTTGTTAACGATTCGCGGAATGTGTGTCCAAGAGGTTGGCATGTGCCATCAGATGCTGAATGGACAATTTTGATTAATTTTTTAGGAGGATCAACAAAAGCGGGTGAATTATTAAAAAAAAGAAATTATAATTTTGCATTTTTGTATATTAAGAAAGTAATAAGAAGTAATTTTAACGCAGTGATAAGTGGATATCTTGGTTTTGACGGTGAATTTTGCGATTTACATGAAAAGTCAAGTTGGTGGACAATGACCGAAAATGTTTCTAATACTGCTTGGAATCGAAGTGTAAGTAAAAGTGATATTGGAGTTTATAGGGATGATGAAATTAAGCAAGCTGGTTTATCTATAAGATGTTTGAAAAATTTGAAATGAGAAAAATAAGTTTAATATTTAGTGTTTTGGTTGTTACTTTAACAAGTTTGTCGAGCTGTGCCAAGAGTAAACATAAAATTGGTGATATGTATAAAGGTGGATACATATTTTATATAAATATTTGGGGTAAAGGGATATGTGCTGCACCAAAAGATTATAAGAATCCAGTCATTTGGGGATGTGGTGGAAAACTTATTGAAGGTGCAGATGGAGAAAAACGAGGTACTGGAAAGCAAAATACGCAAGATATTTTAGCAGGTTGTGATCAACCTTTAACTGCAGCTAAAATATGTGATGATTATGTTTATGATAATTATGATGATTGGTATTTGCCTTCAATCGAAGAACTAGAGCTTATGTACTTTCAATTAAAAGCTCAAGATTTAGGCAGTTTCAATGATAATACATATTGGAGTTCAACTCAAGATTTTTCATATGGTGCTTGGTGTGTTGATTTTAGTACTGGAGATAGGGTTAATAATAGAAGTAAAAGCGACTTGGGAAGTTCATTTTCTCAGGGTGTATTTGTTAGACCTGTTAGGTCTTTTTAATATTATTTTGTACTTATTAATTTAATATTCAGTTATTTTCTTCAAAATTATTTAATTAGTAATCATTATACAAAATTTGATAAATGTTCAAATATTTTTTTTAAAATATGAAAGCTCTTTACCTTAAAGAAATACGAAGCTTTTTAAGCTCTGTGATTGGTTATGTCTTTATATTAATTTTTCTTATTACTTCAGGCTTATTTCATTGGGTAATATCATATAATACAAATTTATTAGAGGGGTCAGAATCTGATTTGATTCCATTTTTCAATTTGTCTCCAATGATATTTTTGATTTTGATTCCAGCGATTACAATGCGTTCAATAGCTGAAGAAAGAAAAAATGGTACAATTGAATTACTTTTCACAAGACCAATCTCTGATTTAAATGTGTTATTAGCAAAGTATTTTGCTGGGGTAACACTTGTTGTTATTGCGTTAGTGCCTACGTTAATTTTTTATTTGTCAATGCATTTACTTGGAAGTCCTGTCGGTGTTATTGATGATGGTGCAACGATAACCTCTTATCTTGGCTTAATATTACTAGGTTCAACTTTTGTTTCAATAGGAATTTTTTCTTCATCTTTAACTAGCAGTCAGATAGTTGCATTTATTTTATCCATGTTTTTATGTTGGGTGTTTTATGATGGTTTAACTTTATTAGGTTCGTTTAATTTAATGGGTGATTTTGATTATTTAATAAAATACTGTGGAATGAGTTATCATTATGATTCAATAAAAAGAGGAGTAGTAGATTCAAGTGATATTTTATATTTTCTCAGCATTATAGTGTTGTTTATTATGTCGTCATTGACAATTGTTAAATCGTTAAAAAAATAATACAATGTCAGATAAAAAGACTTCAAGTTTTTTATACAATTGGACTTATTTGATTGTGTTAATTATTGGTGTTGTTATTATTAATGTAATAGCTTCAATTATTTATTTCAGATACGATGCAACTGAGGATAAAAGATATTCATTATCTGATGGTACAGTAGAATACTTAAAAAATGAGAATAGTTTCAAAGATAGAATATCTTTCAAGATATATTTAGAGGGTAATTTACCAGCAGAATTAAAGAGATATAAAATTGCTGTTGAGGATAAATTGAAAGAATTTAAGCAATATGCTGGTAAAAGAATAGAGTATACCTTCGTTGACCCAATGCAAGGTACTGAAGAGGATCAACAATATCTCTTTGAGACTATTTACAATAAAGGAAAAGGCATAGTTCCAATGGAATTAATGTTTACGAAAGATGGTTCTCAAAGTCAGATGATGTTATGGCCTGGTGCTGAATTAGACTATGGCGGAAGTACGGTAAGCTATGTTCAATTGCTTCCTGGAACACCACAAGGTAAGTTTTATACTCTTAATGAGCAATTTGAGTCTCAGATTCAAAATTCTATAAATAATTTAGAATATATGCTAATAAGTGCCATTAGACGCGCTACACAAACTGTAAAGCCAAGATTAGCATTCCTTCAAGGACATGGTGAATTATCATATGCTCAAACACAACGTGTACGCACACTCGTTTCTCCTTATTACTCTGTTGAAGATATTACATTAAATGATTCAATTGATGCGTTAAAAGGTGTTAAAGGGTTAGTAATAGCAAGACCAACTGAAGCTTTTTCAGATAAAGATAAATATATTATAGACCAGTTTGTTATGAACGGTGGACGTTTGATGTGTTTTATAGATAAGTTATACATACCAGAGGATTCTTTATCCAAAAATGGGTACACACACACTATGCGACATACGTTAGAGTTGGATAAAATGTTATTTGATTATGGAATTAAAATCAATGATAATTTAGCATTTGATGTACAATGTGCTCCTAAAGCAATACCTACAGCAAAACAAATGTTAATACCATGGTTTTTTTCTATTAGAGCAACTTCCACATCGCATCCTATAGCTCGAAATTTGGATCCGGTACTATTAAAATATGTGTCTCAAATACAGTTTGTTGGAAATGGTGAGAATGTGAAATCTCCAATTTTAACTACTTCAACAAATTCCTCATTAACTGGTTTAGCTCCTTTGATAAGTCTAATTATGTACAAAAATTATGGGCCTAATCCAAGATTATCACCAAATCCTGAAGATGAGTCAAATATGACGTTTATTGCTGGTATAGTTGAGGGCAGATTTAATTCTCATTTTAAAAATCGAATTGTAGATGATTTTGCTAAGAATCCACTAAGTAAATTTAAGGATAAGAGTATAAAAGAAGGTAAAATATTGGTAGTTGGAAATGGTAGATTTATTGAAAACAAGTACGATTCTATGCCTGGTAAAAATGGGGGGTATTTGTATAGGGCAAAACCATTTAATGAGTTAAAAATGGATGAAACAATGGCGATGATGAATATGCAACCTCTGGTATATGGGAATCAAGAATTTTTTCAAAATATTGTAGATTATATGATGGGAGATAATTCTGTGCTTGATTTAAGAAGTAAACAAATTGATGTTCATGCTATTGATAAAGATAAGGTTAAGACAGAATCAGGATTTTATAAATTAGTTAATATGATTCTTCCAAGTGCTTTGATAGTAATATTAGCAATAGGTATTTTATTTATCAGAAAGAGAAAATACGTTAAAAAATAAGTAAATGAAAAAGAAGAATACAGGACTAGTAATTATAGTTGTTATTGTCGGAATATTAGGTTTTTTTGCTACAAATCTTGTTAGAAATAGGGGTAAGTCAGATACTGAATTATTAGAGTTTTCTATTAAGGATACTTCTACAGTTGATCAATTAATTATTACTGATCAGTTTGCAAGAAAAATTCATTTGCTAAAAAAAGATCTAATGTGGGTTGATAATAAGGGAGATTGTGTTATGCAAGAGCCTGTTGACGTTATTCTTGAAACTATCAAAAATATTCAATTTAAAGGGTATGTTCCTGAAAATAGCAGGGAAAATATTGTGAAAAATATGCTTTCAACTCACACTAAAGTTGAAATATTTCAACATGGTAAATGGGTTAAAACGTGGTATGTCGGGTATGCAACCCAAGATCATTATGGTACTTATATGTTACTTGAAACTCCAGATGAAAAAAGTGATTTACCTGTTATAATGAAAGTTAAAGGTTTAGATGGTATTATTGAACCGAGATTTTTTGCTGACGCTAGAAGATGGAAATGCACTGAGATTTTCAAATTAAATTTAGATGATATTGCTGATGTTGATGTGCGATTTTTTGATGTTCCTACAAGAAGTTTTAATATCAAAAAAAGTAAAACAAATTATACTGTAAAAATTGCAGGAAAGAAACCTTCTATTTTAGATACTACCATGGCAATTCAATATCTAAATAACTATAAGAAAATTCATTTTGAATTAGCAAATTTTGAATTATCTGATAAACAGGTTGATAGTTTAAAGAAATCAAAACCTTTCTGTAAACTTAATGTTAAGGAGATTTCTGGGAATAATACATTGTTAAAAATGTATAGAATTCCATTTAAGAATAAAATCGTTAATGATTTTGGAGATTCCGTAGCATATGATCCAGATCGTTTTTGGTGTCAATTACCAAGTGGAGAAGTTGTTAAATGTCAATATTTTGTGTTTAATCCCTTGTTAATGGGACACTTGTATTTTACTAAGCCTGAATAATTCTGAATTACAAATAAAACGTATCTTTGAACTAAAATTAAACTAAGTATGAATTTTATTGTTTCTAGTAATACTCTTTTAAAACATTTACAAAGCATTAGTGGTGTTTTAACTACTAATAATTCATTGCCGATTTTAGATAATTTCTTGTTTGAAATCACCGATGGTGAGTTGACAATTTCTGCATCGGATGTTGAAACGACAATGAAAACTACATTGCAAGTGGAAGCGAATGAGTCTGGTAAAATTGCTATTCCAGCAAAATTACTGTTAGATATTTTAAAAAATCTACCTGATCAACCATGTACATTTTTGATTGATAAAAATAACTTTGGTGTAGAGATTTCTTACGACAATGGAAAATCTAAAATGGTTGGTTACAACGGGGATGATTATCCAAAGTCACCCAATATCGAAGGAGGTAGTTCTATTAAACTTTCAGCTGATATTATTTCTAAAGCAATTAACAAAACAATATTTGCAACAGGTAATGATGATCTAAGACCGGTAATGAGTGGTGTGTTTTGTCAGTTTTCACCAGCAGAAATTTTGTTTGTAGCTACAGATGCTCATAAATTAGTTAGATATAAACGTTCTGATATTGTTTCAACTGCAAACGGTGCATTTATTTTACCTAAAAAACCATTGAACTTATTAAAAGCGAATGTTCGCGGAGACGAAGAGGTTTTGATTGAGTTTAATGATTCAAATGCTGTTTTTACTTTTAGTGATATTGTACTTACTTGTAGATTAGTGGATGGTAAATATCCAAATTATGAGGCTGTTATTCCTAAAGAAAATCCAAATGTATTAACTGTAGATAGATTGCAATTTTTGAGTTCAATCAAACGTGTTTCTATTTTTGCTAATAAGTCTACGCATCAAATAAAATTACATATTGCAGGTTCTGAATTGTCTATTTCTGCTGAAGATTTAGATTTTTCAAATGAATCAAAAGAACGTTTAACGTGTAGTTTTGATGGTGATGATATGGAGATTGGATTTAACGCTCGTTTTTTAATGGAAATGTTAACCAATTTGGAATCGAATGAAGTACAAATTCAAATGAGCGTTCCAAGTAGAGCTGGATTATTAGTTCCTGCACAAACAGAAAATGAACATGAAGATATACTGATGCTGGTAATGCCAGTGATGTTGAATAGATAGTATTTAGCCATCGAAAGATGGCTTTTTTGTTTTAATAAATAGATATAATGAAACATATTTCCTACGCAAGTATAGAAAAAGCAATTCAAGTAATAGATAATCTTGATGATGTACAATTAGAAAATTTATATGAGGATTACGATCAAGCGCAGCCAGAACTCTTAGGCTATTTGATGTCAGCAGCTTTGGAGTATGAAAATGAGCGTTTAGAAGGATTAATACTTTATTATTATTGTCTGATTTCGGAAGCATTTAAACAAGAAGGCTTGAGTCTAGGAAAGATTACGGAAAAAGAAATCGAAGAATTTGAACAACCTTATTCTGAGATGTTAGATGCTTTTTTTGAAAATGATGATGAAGAAATTTTAGAAGATTTTTGTGATCAACCTGAATTGACTCGATTCATCTCGATTGAAATAAGCGAAGAAGATGAGGATGGTACTTCCTTAGATGACGATACTGCTACACAATTATTCATAGTATCTATTGCAATGATTTGTTTGATGGCTAAAGTAGCGCAATAAATGATGAAATCACCTGCTGAAATAGTGCGTTTAATGCTTGAAAACGATGCTTATTCTAATTGGTTAGGGATTTGTGTTCAAGAAATCAATGAAGGTTTTTGTAAAATTTCTTTGCAAGTAAATGCATCCATGTTAAATGGATTTCAAATTGCACATGGAGGTATAACGTATGCTTTAGCAGATTCCTGTTTGGCTTTTGCAGCAAATTCTTTTGGTAACAAAGCGGTGAGTATCGATACAACGATTTCCCATTTAAAAAAGGTTTCTCTAAACGATGTACTTACGGCAGAAAGTGAGTTGATCAACAAAGGAAAAAAGGTGGGAGTATATTTGGTGCATATAAAAAATCAAGAAAATGAACGTGTTGCTTTATTCAAAGGACACGTTCATTTTTCTTCTGAAATTTGGTAATTCTTTCATATCAAGATTCCTTATTTCGAAAATAATAGTATATTTAAGAAGTTTAGTAGTCGTTATAGACTAACACTTTTTAAAATATTAGTATGAATAGAAATATAAGAAAAGTAGCGGTTTTAGGTTCTGGTGTTATGGGGTCTAGAATTGCATGTCATTTTGCAAACATAGGTTGTGACGTTGTTTTATTAGATATTCAACCAAAAGAATTAACTGTTAAAGAGCTACAACAAGGCTTATCAACTGAATCTATACTGTTCAAAAATAGAATCGTAAATGATTCTTTAACATTTGCTTTAAAATCGAATCCATCTCCTATTTATTCAAAAGCTTTTGCTTCGAGAATTACAACTGGAAACTTCGAAGATAATATGAATTTAATTGCTGATTGTGATTGGATTATTGAAGTAGTAGTAGAGCGTTTGGATATCAAGAAAGTTATTTTTGATCAAGTAGAAAAATTTAGAAAATTAGGAACGATTATTTCTTCCAATACTTCCGGTATACCAATTCATTTAATGTTAGATGGTAGGTCTGAAGATTTTAAACAACATTTTTGTGGTACCCACTTTTTCAATCCCCCAAGGTATTTACAATTATTAGAAATTATACCAACTTCAGTTACTTTACCTGAAATAACAAATTTCCTAATGGATTTTGGGTCTAAGTTTTTAGGTAAAAAAACGGTGTTATGTAAAGATACTCCTGCATTTATAGCGAATCGTGTTGGTGTTTATTCTATTATGTCACTTTTTCATTTAGTTTCTGAAATGGACTTTACAGTGGAAGAGGTAGATAAATTAACAGGACCAGTTTTAGGTAGACCAAAGTCTGCCACTTTTAGAACGTGTGATGTTGTTGGTTTAGATACATTGGTACACGTAGCAAATGGTTTACGAGATAATTGTAAACACGACGAAGAAAACGGAGTTTTCGAATTGCCTAAGTATGTGTCTACGATGATTGATAATCAATGGTTAGGCTCTAAAGTAAAACAAGGGTTTTATAAAAAGGTGGTAGGAGAAAATGGAAAGCCTGAAATATTAACACTTGATTTGAATACTTTAGAGTATCGTTCAGCTATCAAAGCAAAATTCGGCTCTTTAGATCAAGCAAAATCAATTGATGATTTAAAAAAACGAACTCAGTTTTTGTTCGCTCAGAAAGATAAATCAGGTGAGTTTTACAGAAAATTATTCGGAGGATTATTTGCATATGTTGCGAATCGTGTGCCAGAAATTTCAGATGAAACGTATAAAATTGATGATGCGATTAAAGCCGGATTTGGTTGGGAATTAGGTCCATTTGAAACGTGGGATATACTCGGTTTCGAGAAAGGACTGAAATTGATTGAAGAAGCAGGTAAGTCAATTCCTGAATGGGTACAAAAAATAAATGAGCCAACTTCTTTTTCGTTTTACAAACAAGAAAATGGAAAAAAATTATTTTTCAATCAATTAATAGAGGAGTATCAAGTAATTCCAGGGACAGAAAATTTGTTGTTGCTTGATACATTGAGAGAGGCTAATACGGTTTGGAAAAATGCTGATACGACGATTGTTGATTTGGGAGATGGGATTTTGAATTTGGAGTTCCACACAAAAATGAATACAATTGGAGGAGGTGTAGTAGCAGGGATTCATAAAGCGATTGATTTGGCTGAGCAAGACTAC
>CANGHE010000084.1 GCA_947453545.1 Flavobacteriia bacterium | reverse complement strand
GTATACCACATGATAAAACCAGGATATTTGCAATCCTATTTGAATGAGTTTTGCTATAAATTAAACCGAAGATATTTTGGTTTTAAATTATTTAGTCGTTTGATTATTGCTACAATAAATAATTAGTGGTATAATTGTGATTACTCAAAAAATATAATTACTTTTTTATCTCTTAATTTTCTGAACTTAAATAATTATTACTCCTATATAGACAAGGAAATAAATAAAAAGTTACAATACATGAATAAAAATATAAACTATTATAACAAATTTTATTTCAATTTATTATGTAATTGTTTTATTTTAAAAAAAAATCATTCCCAACCAAACTGCAACTACTCCTAAAATCACACTCAACAACATATAAACGAGTGCTAAAAAATAATTTCCCGATTGAAGTAATTGTAAATTTTCATTAGCAAAAGTTGAAAATGTGGTAAATCCTCCACAAAAACCAATGACTAATAAGTACTTTAATTTTTCATCTACTCGGAAAGTATAGTGTAAAAAAATCCCTATTAAAAAACAACCTAAAAAGTTGATAATGAAAGTTGCTAACGGAAATTTTCCAGAAAAATAGTGAGATACAAAAAGAGAGGTTAGGTAACGCAATACGCTACCCAACGCTCCTCCTAATGCTATTAATAGTATCTTTTGCACTATTTCACTTTATTCATAATATCGTCAGCCTTTTGGTTGGCTTCCTGCTCGATTTTTTGTGCTTTATCTTCGGCAGTTTTTCTCACTTTTGCAGCTGCTACCTCTGCCAATTTTTTCTTAATTGGGTTACCACCTGCTTCTGCAACTAACGCATCTGCTTGTTTGTTTCCTTCGGCTCTTACTGCATCAGCAGCACGTTTCGCTTCGGCTTTTACTTTATCTGCTTGGCGTTGTGCTTCGGCAATCGCTTCTTGTTTTTTCTTGTTTAGGTCTTCTTTCACCTCATTCACTTTCTCGGTTACTTTTTGCTTCACGACTGTTTTTACGGAATCTTTCGCTTGGTTCACCGCATCTTTCACCGAATTTTTTAGGTTACCTGTTAATTTTCCAACCGCCTCTTTTAAATCTACTTTCACCACAGGTTTTGTCACTTTTCCAGTAATAGAAGCAGGAACAGGAATGATTGCTGGCAATTCTTGTAATTTCAATTTAATCGGTAAATTATTCAATTTTTTAAGTCCTTCTTCCACTGCTTTTAATGCAGACGCAGGAATTTCTTCACGTGGAATATTCAACATCAATTTGTAATCCATATCTTGTTCGAAAGAAGTTGAACCAGAAACGTCTGTGTTGATTTTTCCTAATTTCACGGTGAATGGTGTCAAGGAAATTTTTCCATTTTCAAATTTGAATTTTGCTTTAAAGTCTCGCAATGTCTGCGTTGCTAATTTCTGCATATTCAATTCGTTTGCCAATTTATTCAATGGCTCAAATCCAGAAATTGAAATTTCGTTTGACGCAATATCTCCATTTCCAGTTAATGTGCTATAAACTGGTTCCATAGAAGGTTGTAAAATCGTTTTCATTGTAAATGAAGTCGAAATTTTACCCTTGGCATATTTTGCTATTGGTGCTAACTTTTCAATCGTTACGAAGTTTTTCGCTAAATCAGCAATGGCAATTTGTTGAATGTTGTAACTAAAATTCACCGCTGGTTTGTGATGATTTTGTGTGTTATACGAACCATCTAATCCAACTGTTCCTCCTAATACATTCATTTTTAAATTATTTAATGATGCAATTTCTTCTTTTAACCCAACCGAACCTTTTGTGTTTTGAATTGAAATTCCGTTGTATTTTATCGTTTTCACATCCATATTTAAGGTAACATCTAAGTTATCCGGAATTAAAAACGGCTCTGTGGAAGCTGGTGTTGGTTCTACTGGTTTATCTGCTGTTGTGGTAGTCGTAGTAGTTGAAGAAGTTCCCATCATAGCATCTAAATCTAAGGTGTTACTATTGAAATTAAACGTTCCTTTTAATAATTCATTTCTGAATACATAGGCTAAATAATTGTCAATTGTTCCATTCATATTGAAATCACTAGACCCCATCTTTGCCATTAACGTTTCTAAACGTAAATTTTTCGGAGTAAAATGCAATTTCATATCACTCACTTGAACAGGAGCTGGTAAATCAACGGATTTATAAAGTACATCCATCAATTCAATCAAACCATCAGCTTTAAACTCCTCGTAACGTTCTTGTTCGATAGTACTCATTCTACCGTTTAAAGCGATATCTGCATTTAATTTTCCTTTGTATTGTTCTCCTGGTGCCATCGGCATCACTTGACCCAACGTAGCTAAATTCACTTTCGCTTTTACATTTGCATCAATCAATGGATCCGTCATTGGGTTACGCATTTTTAACACAAGGTCTAACACATTTCCTGCAAAATCAGCGTGAAATTTATCTACGTCTAATTTCATTAAGTCCATATTTGTTCCACCTGCAAACGATGAACCTGCTTTGATAGCAATGTTTTTAATCGATTGAGGTAAACCTTGATATTGAACAGAAGCGTTTTTCACTTCAATTCCTGCATCCCAACCTGGCATATTTTTGTCGTCCATAACTCCCTTCACTTTAGCGTGCATTGCCAACGTTCCATTAGTCACCATATTTTCATATCCTGATTTGTAAAAAGAAGGAATTAATGAAAGGAAATCTTTAAACGTTGCTTCCGAAGCGTTTAGTTTCAAATCCATATTGTCTTTTTTCTCCAACATTTCATAGAAACCATCTAACGAGAATTTCAACGCATTTAATTCGAAGGTATTTTCCTTCAAAGTAAACTTAGAAGTCTTTTCCGTAAACTCCATTAAAAGATTAACTACAAAATTCGTTTTAACCTCACTCAAATACGACATTCCATCCATTTCGTATGTGAAAGCATCCATCGAAGTGGTTGTTTCAAAATCAATTACATCCGCAGACAAATCTCCTTTTCCAACGTGTGTCAAGTTTTTGATGTCGGTAAACATATCCATACTTGCATCATCGTAACGAATATTCGCATTGTTGATTTCATATTTTTTCAGACTTAATTTGAATGCAGAAGGTTCAGATTTTTCTTCAGGTGTTTTAATAGAATCTGGTTTTACTATGTTATAGTTTGCGGTACCATCTTTTAAAACACGCACATCAAAAGCAGGTTTGTTCAACGTAATTGCTTCTACCTCCATCTTATCACCACCAACTACACTCCAAAAATTTAAATGTGCTTCGAAACTTTCCATTTCTGCTAACACTACACCTTTGAAGTTTTTATCCTTTCCAGTTACTTTTAACCCTTCTAAACGCGCAGTTATGTGAGGAAATGAGCTTAAAAATGTTAAATCAAATGCTTTCAGTTCAACATTAGCCAACAAGGTTTTATTTGCTTCTTTTAATGCTAAATCTTTGATTTCATCTTTAAACACAACTGGAATAATCAAAGACGCAATGACTAAAACACCAAGTGTAATACCACCCAATTTGACCACTTTTTTAAAACCACTTTTCTTCTCTTTCTCTTCCATATTTTGTTGCATTTAAAATCGATTTATTTTAAGAAAACGAAAATAAGGACTTTATCGTGTAAATAATCAAAAGGATTATTAAAGTTATTGTATAGGTGTTCGTTGAAAGGTTCTGTAATTTGATACAATATATTGTTATAAATAGAGGTATTCAATTTATTGCATGAACATAATCATCGATTTTTCAATTAACAATTCAGGACATATAAAAAATAAAAAAAAACCATTTTCTTTGTATTATAAATTATTTTCTATGTCAAAAATTCTAATCAAGAATATCAAAGGTTTAGTTCAGTATGGTGAAGAGATGCCTATTGCTCGTATTGGTACTGAAATGCAACAACTTCCTATTCTAGAAAATGCTTTTTTGGCAATTGAAGATGGTATCATTGTTGCTTATGGTGCTATGGATGAATGGGAAGGAATTACCGATTGGAGAGGAGTAGAAGTGATTGATGCAGAGGGAAAATACGTGCTACCTGCATTTTGTGATTCGCACACGCACATTGTTTTTGCGAAAAGCAGAGAAGAGGAATTTGTTGACCGTATCAAAGGGCTTTCCTATGAGGAGATTGCATTGAAAGGGGGAGGAATTTTAAATTCTGCACGTAGATTAGCCGAAAAATCGGAAGATGAATTGTATGAAGAAGCACTGCAACGTGTTCAAAAAATGATGGCTACGGGGACAGGTGCGATTGAAATCAAATCGGGATATGGATTGACCGTAGAAGCAGAAATCAAAATGCTTCGTGTGATCAAACGTTTGAAAGAGACTTTGCCTATAACTGTGAAAGCAACTTTCTTAGGTGCTCACGCTTTTCCAAAAGAATACAAAGAAAACCACAGAGGATATATTGATTTAATTATCAATGAAATGTTACCTAAAATTGCCGAAGAACAGTTGGCTGATTATATCGATATTTTCTGTGAGCGCAATTATTTTTCAGTGGAAGAAATGGAAGAAATTTTGACTGCTGGTAAAAGATATGGATTAACACCGAAAGTACACGTAAATCAATTTTCTATTATGGGGGGAATTGCAAAAGCGATTGAATTAGGTGCTTTGTCTGTGGACCATTTAGAGGAAATTTCCGACGAAGATATTGATGCAATCAAACATTCTGAATGTATGCCGACTTTGTTACCAAGTTGTTCGCATTTTATCAGTATTCCTTTTGGAAATGCTCGAAAATTAATGGAGGCAGGTTTACCCGTTGCCTTGGCTAGTGATTACAATCCTGGTACCACCCCAACAGGTAATTTACAGGTAGTGATGTCATTAGCGTGTATCAAAATGAAAATGACACCCGAAGAAGCCATCAATGCACTCACATTGAATGCTGCTTATGCGATGGGAATTCAAGATACACACGGAAGTATTACTCTTGGTAAACGTGGAACAGTGATTATCACGAATGAAATTCCATCCTTGGCTTATATTCCATATGCATTTGGCGAGAACCACGTGGAAAGAGTGATAGCCTAAAATAATACCATTCAATGCAAGACAATTTAATAATTTCATTAAATCACAACGGTAAAACCTTTTTTAAGTCAAAGAAATACGATGTTAAAATCAATGGTGTTTCAATTGGAGAAATTAATAAATCTAACGTTAAACTTTCTCACGCATTAACACACGACACGCACTTAATTGAAGTGTCTGATAATAAATATTCTAAAATAATTCATTTCAAAGTTTCAGATGACAAATTGAATATTATTACCGTGAAACCACAAATGACTTATAAATCAATTTTGGCTTTTTATATTGGTTTTTCAGTAGTTGCTTTGTTGGTGAATTTATATTCAATTGATTTGAAATCTATTTCCACCTATGGTTTTTTAGGGCTGGTTCCGTTTTTATTTCTTTCTTCTGATAAATTTTCCAAATCTTTTGATTTAGTTATTCGAAAGTGATATTAATTATATGCTTTTACATATAAAACCAATCTTTTAATCTAAATTATATTTAATTGCATATAATTTAACCCCTTTCACTCTTTCGTATATCTTTCAGCATTAATTGAACCGTTGTTTTGTTGTTCCACGTGTTTGCGTCGAGGGTGTAAATGATGTCAATGGCGCAACCCGAACGTGCGAGGTCATATAATTCAGGCATTCTAAAACCAATAACAGAAAGCATCAACTCACGGTTGCCCTCTTTGAGTAGTAATTTTAAGTGTTCGCCTTTGAGTAAAGTAGCATCACAAACGATGCAGTTTTTGGTCATAAAAAGCGGTTTCATATTTCCTGGTCCGAAAGGTTCCATCTGTCCGATTAAACGACCCAATTTTGGGAATTCTTTCGGATTTTCGGTAGGTAGAAAAATGTCATCAAAACTAATTTCTGTATCTATGGTAATGATTTCATCTACAATTGGTTCGTCGAGTAATTGCGTAACTGCTGTATCAAAACGGTGCATAAATGCTTCCAAATTTTCAGGTAGTAGGGTCATTCCTGCGGCAAATGTGTGTCCACCGAATTGTTCCAGCACGTCTTCGCAACGGGTCAGAGCCTCGTGAATATCCACCCCTTTGATGCTTCGCGCTGAACCAGTTAATTTTCCATTTGATTGCGTGAGAACAATTGTTGGTCTGTAGTGTGTTTCAATTAAGCGAGAAGCCACAATTCCAATGACCCCTTTATGCCATTCTGGATGAAAGACAACGGTTGTTTTTTTACTTGTAAAAGTAGCATCTTCTTCAATTTGTTGCAAGGCTTCGAAGGTAATTTGAGCGTCTAACTCTTTGCGTTCTTCGTTATCAGTATCAATGCTTTTGGCAATGGTATTTACCGCTTCAGCATCGGTTGAAATCATTAATTCCACTGATTTTATTCCCGACTGAATTCGACCAGCGGCATTGATACGAGGAGCAATGACAAAAACCACGTCGGTGAGTAATAAAGGAAATTCTCGTTTTGCCAGTTGCACCAAGGCCCGAATTCCCAAGCGTGGATTTTTATTTAGTACCTCTAATCCGTAAGCACAAAAGATGCGGTTTTCATCGGTAACTGGAACAATATCAGCGCCAATACTAATGGCTAACAAATCCAATTGTTGGTGTAATACCTCTGTTCCCCAATTGTTTTTTTCAAATAAGGCTTGCAATAATTTAAAGCCAACGCCACAGCCTGAAAGTCCTTTGAAAGGGTAGGAGCAATCTTTTTGTAAAGGGTCGAGTACGATGGTATCTGGAATTTCTTCGCCTGGTTGGTGGTGGTCGCAAATGATAAAATCAATCCCTAATTCTCGTGCGTAGTTCACTTTATCAATGGCCCGAATTCCACAATCAAGCGCAATAATCAAACTAACCCCTGTTTCTTTGGCATAGTCTATTCCTTGAAAACTAATTCCATATCCTTCTGCATATCTGTCTGGAATGTAATAATCCAAACGCCCGTGATAATCAATCAACACATTCCACATTACCGACACAGCGGTAGTTCCGTCCACGTCGTAATCCCCAAAAAGCAATATTTTTTCATTGGAGTTTATCGCCTGATTTAAACGTTCCACGGCTTTATCCATATTCTTCATTAAGAATGGATTGTGTGTATGTTCCCACGAAGGTCGGAAAAAATCTTTCGCTTGGTCGAAGGTTTGAAATCCACGTTGAGCAAGAATTTTCGCAAAATGATGAGGGATGCTTAAAGCGTTTTGTATTGTTTCAATTTCTTTGTTTGTAGGTTGCGTTAATAAATTCCAAATTTTCGCCATAGGTATAGATTGATTTTTTATTTAAGTTAATCAAAAATGAAAGAATGAGAATGATTTGGAAGAAAAAAGATTTCGTACTTTTAATTCATTAATCTCACAACCTATGTCTCAACTTCATTCCAAACGCGAACGTCATTTTTTGAAAGGTCCCTCTTCACGATGGAGCGAATTGAAACACGTATTACAGATAACAACAGAATTTATTCGTGGGTTTAGAAAATTACATTTCATAGGTCCGTGTATTACTGTTTTTGGTTCTGCACGTTTTAAAGAAGATCATCCATATTATGCACTTGGACAAGCTTATGGCGGAGAAATTGCAAAAGCAGGATTTGCTGTAATGACCGGTGGAGGACCCGGGATTATGGAAGCTGCAAATAAAGGAGCAAGGGAAAACAATGGCTTGTCTGTTGGATGCAATATCGTCTTGCCTATGGAACAGCAACCCAATCCTTATTTAGATCTTACCTTACAATTCACCCATTTTTTCGTTCGCAAAGTCTTATTAATCAAATACTCCTATGCATTTGTGGTACTTCCCGGAGGATTTGGAACTATGGATGAATTATTTGAAGTGATTACACTCATCAAAACAGACAAGATTAAAAAATTTCCCATTGTATTAGTCGGTTCCGATTATTGGAAACCTCTGCTCGATCAACTTGAACTAATGGCCAAAGAAAATACTATCAGCACAGACGATTTAGAATTATTGATGGTAACTGATGAAGTAGAAGCAGGAATGCAACATATTTTGGATCGCATACAAGAACGATTTGCAACTACAAATACTTATAAACCAAAATGGTGGTATTTTGAGAAGAAGTAACACCACTGCATAAGCACATTTTTAAATATATTTGTTGAACCAAGTAAATCCCAAAGTATGATTCAAGACGAAAAAACACTAAAACAACGCCACGAAAAATTTATCCAAACAATTTGTGCGAATGAAGTTGTCTATGGATTAGAAGGCAAAGAAGGATTTGCAACATCTTATTCGAACGAATTAGAAGATGAGGATGGTAATCCATTGGACTTGTTGTGTTTTTGGTCTGACAAATCTGGTGCTAATGCTTGCATTCATTCTGAATGGGCAGGATATCAAATTACAGAAATAACATTGTCAGAATTTCTTGAAAATTGGTGTATTGGAATGAGCAATGACGGTATGCTTGTTGGTACTAATTTTGATCGTAATCTTTTTGGATACGAAGTAGATCCACTGGAATTACTTTTAGAAATATTAAACGAATTAGAAGAAACGAACAAACAGATTCAACTTACTCATTTTGAAAGTTTAGAGGCATTAGAAGAACAAGTTCGCAATGCGATAGAATTTGAGGAAGAGTGATTAAACGGTTTCCCTCCTGAACCTTCGACTCCGCTCAGGTAGACAGGAGGAATGAACGCTTTTTCCATACTCAGTCTCCTACTCCACATTTGGTAGTCAGTAGATAAACTTAAACGTAATCCAATTCCACATAAAACGTTGTGCCTTCGTATTGTGTTGTTTCAAACCAAATCTTACCGCGATGTTGTTCGATGATTTGTTTTGTCATTGCTAAACCTAAACCAGTGCCCGTAGTTTTTGTGGTAAAGTAAGGAACAAAAATAGAGGCTTGGGCTTCTTTCGCAATCCCCATACCATTATCACGAACAGCAATGAGATACTTATTATCTTGCTCATTAGTAGTAATTTTAATTGTAATCTCTCCATTTCTATCCGATGGTATTGACTGAATTGAATTGGTAATCAAATTATTAAAAACACGCAACAACAAATCTTTATCACCCATTATTAAGGCATCTTGCACATCACTCTCCAAAGCAATATGCACTTTTTCTTCTTGACGAAATACGAGAATTACGCTTTCTAAGAAAGTAACTAAATCCAATTGTTGTTCGTTGGCTTTGGGCAATTTTGCAAAATTTGAGAACTCATTGGCAATTTTTGCTAATGCATCAATTTGCTCAATCAACGATGCGGCAATTTTATTTAATTGCTCTTTGGAAATCGGGTTATCAGGACTATAAACACGTTGCAATTGCTGTAAACTCAACTTCATTGGTGTCAACGGATTTTTAATCTCGTGCGCAACCTGCTTAGCCATTTCTCTCCAAGCACTTTCTCTTTCGCTCTGAGCGAGTTTTTGTGTCGTGAAAGCCAATTCCTCCAACTTATGGTTATAATCGTCCACAAGCGCCCCAATTTCATCCTTAGCGCTATAATAAATCGGTTTGTTATACTTTCCTAACTGAACCTTCGAGAAACTCTCCTGCAAGGCACGTAAAGGCGAAGTAACCCAAGTAGAAACAAAGAGTGCGAAGATGACAGACAAAGCCAACAATAAAATAGAAACATTCATAATGGCTTCCAAAAATTGTTTGATTTGAAACTCTACCCCTTGTTGTTGTCCAAAGTGCTGCAAATTGATGAAAGCAAGCAAATTTCCCTCATTATTGTACAAAGGCAAATACGCAGATAAAAACTGTAAATTACCAATTGTCTCCTCGTGGATATATTCGGACTTACGGAATTGATTTAATTCAAATAATGCTTTTGGGTTAATTTGTTCAGAAAGCAATCCGATATTAAAAATCTTTGGTCGCGAACTTGCCAATAAAAATCCTTGTTGATCATAGACGTTAATGTCTGTAATAAAAACGGAAGACAACTTTTGCAATACGTATTCCAAAGCATCACCATTTTGTTCTATCGTTAAATTAGTTTTGGTTCCATACTTTTGCTTCATATCTCTTTCCAACGAACGAATTTTTTCTTTGATCATATCATTCGTATACTCTTTGTATTGATCCGTAACAAATGATCCACTACCCAAACCAAAAACCAACAAGGCTACAAAAACAATTCCGATTAAGACAATCTGAATACGAAGCGCCAGAGAAAATTGTTTGAAGTAAAAAATCTCTTTTCGTCTACGAGCAAAAACAGGAACAATTAAAAACAATCCAAAAAAACTAAACAAATATGAACAGGTGGTAAACCAATGTAGCGTGCTATGATTTTGAATGGACAAAACGATTAGGTCCAAATAATTTTTTCGAAGCAAATAATGGTTGTATCCACCATTGTCAAAATAGCCATCTCGAATGGGCGTATTATTGGTCAAACCGAAGTCATCTGATGGGTATGAAAATTTACCATTATGACTCACTAATTTTCCTTCATAATATTTCGCGATAGAATATTTTTCGAGAGGTTCGATCACGTGAGCCTCACCCGAAATTAATAGACGAGGAAATCCGATTTTTTCAGGAATCTTTTTTGACTTCAAAGCACAGTACAAAGTGCCTATAATTTTGTCTGACGAATTACGAATTTCTTGACGGATAATGTAGCTATACTGACTCGTATAATCTTTGATGTAAAACATACGTCCATCGAGTTCAGAAGGTAGACTATGACGGTTGATAATAACCTCTAAATTTTCCAAATTATTGGACTGAACATTGGCGTAATTTATCAGCGAATTTTTGGCATTATCATAGAGATAAAATTCACTATCATAGCGCTCCCAAAATCCATTGAAAAACCGTCGCTCCATATTCTCTTTAAATTCGGAAATTCCCATGACATTTTGAGTGACAATTATCCTTCTTAAATAATCATCTTCATCCAACTTTTTAGACAAAGAAAGAAACTCCATTTCGGAAGAAATGTCTTGATCAGAAGCAAGGCGTTTTGCCAACAACTCTCTTTCTGCATTTTCTTTTCTCGTATGAAAAACTTCCAAATTGAGAGCCACGAAAAAAGAAAACAAAAAGAGCAACAGCATACCATATCCAAATTGAATTTTTCCATTCCACAAAAAAGTAAAATGAAAAATGATAAGCGAAATAAATGACAACAAGAGCAACAACAAAATTTGCTGATTACCGAAAGTCATATCCAATAAAATACACACTAAACTTGTGCCCAACCAAACCAAAAAAACAGTCATCTTTTTTACTTGAAGCGCTTGTAAAAGGACCAACGATTTTCTAAAAAAGTGGAAGTAAGAAAAGAACAAAATTCCCATCGAAACAAATGTCAAAAAGGAATAAAAATTCAATTCAAAAAGACTTTCAATTTTGAGTGGTATAGTTGAGTTCTCAATTAAACCTCTGTATGCTTCCCCTAAAAAGAAAGAAAACATTATCGCAATTTTTAAGAATAAAAACGCAAGCCACTTTGGAATAAAATCAGACTTAAATCGCTTTATATAATTAATTATT
>CANGHE010000083.1 GCA_947453545.1 Flavobacteriia bacterium | reverse complement strand
TGGTTATGCATTATGTTAGGCATGATGTCTGATAATTATGTACCTGTTTGGCTCGGTTATGGTATTGCATTATATGGCTTTACCTATTTCTTAATTCATGACGTATATATACATAGAAGATTTAAATGGTTACGCGACATTGACCACCCTTATTTTATGGCGATAAGAAAAGCGCATAAAGTACATCATAAACATACTGGAAAAGAACATGGGGAATGTTTTGGAATGTTAGTTGTTCCAAGAAAATACTATATAGAAGCAAAACAAATATTTGAACGAAAACAAAACACACTGTGAGCACTTACGGTTGGGTTCTTATTTTTACAATTGTAGGTCCACTCGCTTTGAGTTTTGACAAAAAAGTGCACTTTTATACCTATTTCATACCATTATTCAAAGCGATAATACCAGTAGCAGTTTTCTTTCTACTTTGGGATTCCTTTTTTACACATAATCAAATATGGGGGTTCAACCAGGAGTATTTAGCTAAATTTTATGTCTACAATTTACCAATTGAAGAGGTATTGTTCTTCTTTCTAGTTCCCTACGCATGTATCTTTATCTACGAAGTTATTATCGCTTACTTTCCAGGGCTTAACCTAAATAGGTTCGCAAATATTATGTCATACATTCTGCTCGTATGCGGACTTTTAATGCTTGTTTCTGGAATTGGTAATTGGTACACTTCTAGCGCCTGTGCTATAGGTTGCTGTTTAATACTTTACACTGGAATAATTAATAAAAAACCTTGGTATCCTTTCTTTATTCTTTCATTTATAGTAGCGCTTATACCATTTGTTATTGTAAATGGAGTTTTGACTGGTGCAATAACTGAAAATCCTATTGTTTGGTATTCTAGTAATCACATATTAGGTTTAAGGATTATTACAATACCCGTGGAAGATATTTATTACAATTTAAGTATGCTACTTCCAATCGTCTGGATCTACGAAAGATTAAAATAATGACATTTATTTTATCTTTACTCTATGAAAGAATTAGAAAAGGAAATTTTTCAAATCAACAATGAGCAGCAATTTAATCAAATCGCATTAAAAGTATTTGATTATCAACAACAAAATAATCCAATTTATAAAGAATTTCTAAACAAACTAAATAAATCGAAACCTACTCATTATCAAGAGATACCATTCTTACCTATCTCATTTTTCAAAACACACGAAGTAAGATGTCATTCTGTTTTTCAACCTGAAATTAATTTTAAAAGTAGTGGTACAGGCGGAAATAGAAGTACACACATCATTGAACATTTAAAGTTATACGAATACTCTTTTGAAACAACATACAGAAAACAGCTTGGAAATCCCGAAGATCAAGTAATCTTGGCTTTATTACCCAACTATATCGAACAAGGTGAATCAAGTCTTGTTTACATGATTGATTGTTTAATTAAAAAATCAAAAAACTCACTTTCAGGATTTTACTTAAACAACCCAATTAATATAATTAATGCGTATAACGAAGCTCTTACTCAAAATAAAAAAGTAGTTTTATTTGGTGTAAGTTATGCCTTACTTGATTTAGCAGCTTTAAAACCTACTCTTTCAGAGGCGGTTGTTATTGAAACAGGAGGAATGAAAGGACGGAGAAAAGAACTAACAAAAGAAGAGCTTCACAATGAATTGAAAAAAGGTTTTAACGTAAACTATATTTCGTCTGAATATGGAATGAGCGAACTACTTTCACAAGCGTATAGTGATTCAACAGGCTTATTTACCACACCACCTTGGATGAAGATACAAATTCGGGATATTAATGACCCATTAACAATTATAACCCAAGGAAAAACCGGTGGGATAAATGTTATCGATTTGGCAAATTTATATTCTTGTTCTTTCATTGCGACTCAAGATTTAGGTAAAATTGTAGATACTCAATTTCAATGGATGGGAAGATTTGATAATGCAGATATTCGCGGATGTAATCTTTTATTAGAATAGCTAATCTCATAATGAAATATTAATTTCAACTTAGTACATTTGTCAACCTACATTTAATTTATGCAATTTAAAGAAATGACACCACAGACAATTATCATTTTACTACTTATTGGAATCTTCGCTGGAATGATGAGTGGATTTATAGGAGTTGGAGGAGGAATTATTATCGTTCCTGCCTTGGTCTATTTTATGGGGTTAACACAGCATCAAGCTCAGGGTACTAGTTTGTTATTAATGCTCCCTCCTATAGGTATTCTTGCAGTCATAAATTACTATAAAGCAGGAAATATCAATTGGTGGTATGGTGGAATAATCGCCCTGGCATTTATTGTAGGTGGTTATTTTGGGTCTAAAATATCTCTCAAACTACACCCTGGAATGGTGAAATTAATATTTGGTATCATAATGATATATGTTTCTTTCAAAATGATAATTTCCGGTTATAATTCTATTACAAATGAATAGTAAACTTCACTCACTCATAACGCAAAGAGCAAACGAATTATTTGTTAAAGTAAAACAATACAGAGAACATATTCATCAACATCCAGAGTTATCATTTGAAGAGTTTGAGACTTGTGAATATGTTATCCAGCAATTAAAAGCAATCGGAATTTCAAATATCCAGAAGATAGGAAAAACTGGGGTTGTTGCATTGATTATGGGTGATCATCACACAATTGATGATAGTTTCATCGGACTTAGAGCAGATTTAGATGCTCTTCCTATACAAGAAGAAAATAACGTTTCATATAAATCTATACACGAAGGAAAAATGCATGCGTGCGGGCATGACGTTCATACAAGTATTCTCTTAGGTACAGCTGAAATACTTCTCGAAATTAAAAATGAATTGAAACAACCAATCAAATTGATATTTCAACCTGGAGAAGAAAAAAATCCTGGTGGTGCATCAATATTAATTGAAGAAGGAGTATTAGAAAAACCAACTGTTGATCGATTGTATGCTCTTCATGTATTTCCTGAACTCGAAGCAGGGAAAATTGGATTTAAAGAAGGATTATATATGGCATCTTGTGATGAAATATATGTTACAATACATGGTAAAGGTGGGCATGGCGCAATGCCACATCAATGCATTGATCCAATTCTAATTGGTTCTACTATCATAACAAGCTTACAACAAATAGTAAGTCGTGCGTGTGACCCAAAACTTCCTTGCGTATTGTCTTTTGGACATTTTGAAGGTCTTGGCGCAACCAACGTAATTCCTTCTGTTGTTAAATTGAAAGGTACCTTTAGGACTATGGATGAAAATTGGAGGGAAAAAGCTTTAGAATTAATAAAAAATCAAATAGAATACATTGCTCAATCTTTTGGAGGCTCAGCAGAAATTATAATAAGCAGAGGATATCCTTGTTTAACAAATAATGATAAACTAACGAAAGAACTTTCTGATAAAACTAAACTTATTTTAGGCGAACATAATGTAATAGACTTACCAATACGACTAACTTCTGAAGATTTTGCTTTTTATTCTCAGCTTAAGCCTGTTTGCTTCTTTAGACTTGGTGTTGGTAATATTGAAAATGGAATAGTTCATGGAGTACATCACCCTCAATTCAATATTGATGATCATTGTTTAATAACTGGAATGGTTACATTATCTAACAGCGTAATCTTCTAATAAGGAGTTTTAATCAATGTTACAGTCCCCGATTTCTTTAAAATAGTACCATCTTCAAAAGTTCCTTCTAACGTGTAAAAATAAGCTCCATCTTCACACATTTTGTGATCATTGTTAGTACCATTCCATAATAATACACCTATAGCATCTTTTACTTCGTAAACGTTATTTCCCCACCTATTAAATAGATGTATAGTATAATGCTTAAATATATTATCAAATAACACAAGTTCATCATTTATTCCATCATTATTAGGAGTTAATACATTTGGAACATCATAATCATTAATAACCGTTACAATTTTACTATCTTGATCAGAACAACCATCAGCATCTTTAATTGTTAGTAATATTTCTTTATTCCCAAATTTATTGTACCTAATATTATTTTTAGATGGTGTATTAAACATAATCGAATCATTATTACCATAATTCCATTTCCACGATACAATATTATTTTTTGGTGTACTCGAATTATCTGTCAAATATACTAACTCACCTAACTTAACATTCAAAGCACTTGCATAATATTCCGCTTTCAAACCAGTATTAGGAATTACGATTAAACTATCTTTTTCTTCCATTAAATATACAACTGAACATCCTTCCGAATCCGTTAATTTAACTGTGGGTTTATATGTTTGAACGTTAAGATAAGAATGCTTTAATTTTATTGAATCTTCAAAATAAGTTTTATCACCTAAATCCCATTCAATTTTTTTTGTATTCTCTATTTTCTTTAATTCAAATTGATATGACTGTCCACAAATATCTCCCATACTTGTCCATATTGGATAAGCTTTAGGTCCATTTATATGCATAAAATCTTTTAATAAAGTATCTGTAAAACATCCAAATTCGTCAACTGTATGTAAAGAAGTAGAATACAAACCTGGTCTACTATATACTTTAAATGGATTTTTTGAATTTGATCTTGAATTATTTGTAAAAACCCAATAAGATGAATCAATCTTTCCTATTGACTGACTTATATTTAGATAATTAGCTGAAACAGGGGGGCATTTAAACTCTAAAGTTGAACTAGTTGTATCAACTAATCCCTTAAATATTATCTGTACATCTACTTTAGGTTTAGAAACTTTAATTTCACGTCTAATAGAATCTATACACCCTTTTTTATCTAATGAAACGAGTTTAATTGAATGATTAGATACAATTCCATTAAACTTTTCTTTAAAAATATATTTTATACTATCCTTGTCTTTTGCAATAAATTGACCATCAACAAACCAAGAATTATTAACCCAATTAGTTGTTTTGTTGTACACATTAAAAAGTTCATTATTACAAACAACAGATTTGTAATCTATCATCGAAGTTGGTTTTGTAACAAATACATAACCTGTATCTATATCTGACTTACAACCAAAAACATCTGTTACCTTCATTGTTGCATAATACTTTCCAACTTCATCAATTCTTTTTATAACAAATTCATTAACATTATTATTAGAATATGTAGATCTATCCTGATTAAAAAACCAATCAAATTTCAATAACTTAACACCATTCGATTGAAGTTTTGAATTATTTATAAACTTAACATCGTTTGGAGCACACATCGTATCTTTTTCTGAATAAACTTCCGCTTTTGGCAAACGCAATACATTCAATCCATGAAAAATGGATTTATCACTACATCCTACATTATTTGTACTGTTCAAACTAACATCAAATTTTCCAAATCCAGTATATGCATACTTTATATTTGCTCCTTTCACAATTGTTTTTTCTCCAGTAATATACTCCCATCCAACTAATGGATGATCAATAAATGAGGTGCTTTTATCTTCAAAAGCAAGAGAATCTCTTTGACAAATTGAATCGTTTTCAACTGTAAAATTTGATTTCACCCATGAAACATGGAAAATTCGCTGAGTAGTATCTATACAACCAGTTGTATGATTCGTTACTTTTTGAATAACCTTATAAGTTTTATAATTATTAAAACTATGTTCGGTTGACCCTTTAGAAACATTAGACATATCTATTGAGGAAAGTTTCTGATTTTGTCCATCATCAAAAACCCACTCCACATCAATATGATCGGTTTTTGCACCTGATTTTGATAGATCTATAAATTTATTCCTAACAGGCGTTGAGGGAAAATTAATTGGATTACAAAACAATGTATTATCAGGTTCAAATAAAGCTATTGGTGCTTTGATATATACACTGTTTTTTTTGAAAATAGAATCTTTACAACCTCTAAAATCAACAATCAGTTTTACATCAAAAAAGCCAGTATCTTTCTTAAACGAAAAGTTAGGAGAGATACCTGTTGAACTTCCTTCCTTACCAAAAATCCACAAATATGTCAATTCATCTGGTGTATGTTGTGAAAGAATAGTAGAAGCATCTGTAAACTTAATCCCTTGTTTAGCACATTGAGCAGCAGGTAAAGAGGTGAAATTGACTGCGTCTATCTTACCTACTCGAATAAAAGCAGGATTAATAAATGGTACTATACAATTTAATTTAGTAGTAACTGTCAACTTAACATCATATCTACCTACATCATAATTTTGTATAGGTGGTTTTTTTCCTGAATATTTAACACCATTACCAAAGTCCCAATCCCACTTTACAACAGGATTATTTACTTCATCATTTGAAGTGGTATTATCTTTAAATTGAACTGGTAAAATTGTACAACCTCTTGAAGAATCTGCAACAAATTTAACTTTAGGATTATGTACTTGTACGAAACTTTTGTATAAAGTTGTTCCATAACATCCATTATTGGATTTACATGTTAAAGAAACATCCATATCTCCCTCATTGTTATAAATATGAGTTCCTGGTTCTTTTCCTAAATATGTTATTCCATCGCCAAAATCCCAAAAATATTCAGTGCCTTCAATAGAAGTATTATTAAATACAACCCCAAATGTTGGACAAACTTTCTGTGTATTAACACTAAATGAAGGTGCAGGAAGTGGCTTTATTAGGACTTTATAATAGGCATGACTAGTACATGAAATTACATTATTTGTAATTGCTAAATCTATTACGTAACTACCCGGTTTAGAATACTCTACATTAGCTGTATCATTATTATCCCCAACTTTACCATTTTTAAAATCCCAAGAATAATTATCTACCGCCATCGTAGATTTAGCAACTAAAGAGATTTGATCATTTGCACACACCAAATCTTTTCCCGATATCGTAGCTCTATAATCATAGATTTGAATTGTTTTCACTAAACTTGATACAGAACACCCAGGAATAGAGCTCACAGTTGAAAGAGAAATATTGTACTTATCAGAGGAAGCATAAGATACCTCTCCAGGTGAATATGAATTTGTGGATTGTCCATTCCCAAAATTCCACTGATAAGATACTCCAGATATTTGAGGTGAATTGTTTGTAAAGTTCAATTTAGCAGGCACTTCACACTTATTACCTCCAATTGTAAAATCAAGGTTTGGACTTGAAAGTACCTCAATAATTATTTCGTACTCATCAGAAGTTCCAGACATTGAAATAACAGTTAATGACACACCGAATTTACCTGGTGAATTAAAAATATGAGATGTACTTTGTAAATCATTAACTGTTTGTATCTGACCATCAGCAAAATCCCATGTTGATGTTTTTATACTTCCACTTGAATTATTGGAAAAATTAATTGAACCACCAACACATACTTTAGTTACTGACGCGAAAAAATTTGCTGTAACATTTTGTCCAAATGAAAACAACTTAATCAATAAAACAAAAACAAATGCAATTATTAAGCGCATTAACTAATATTGAAGAGATAAAATTACAAAAAATAGTTCATTAATTACTAATTAATTACACTACTTAACCAACGTTCCATAATACTAAAATCTACTCCCTTTCTGATTGCAATATCTTCAACTTGTTCATTCGTTATTTTACCTAATCCAAAATATTTAGAATCTGGATGGCTAAAATACCATCCACTAACAGAAGAAGCAGGTAACATTGCCAAACTATCTGTCAACGAAACACCTGTAACTTTTGTTGCTTCTAACAATTTAAATAAATTTAGTTTTTCAGTATGATCTGGACATGCTGGATAACCAGGTGCTGGACGTATACCTTGATACTTCTCTTTAATTAGCTCATCATTTGAAAACATTTCATCTTTTCCGTATCCCCAATATTCTTTTCGTACAACTTCATGTAAATGTTCTGCAAAAGCTTCTGCTAGTCGATCACCTAAAGCTTTTAACATAATTGAATTATAATCATCGTGATTCTTTTCAAATTCAGCGACACGCTGCTCCATTCCAATACCTGTCGTAACCACAAAAGCACCTATATAATCTTTTAAACCTAAAGACTTCGGTGCAATAAAATCAGCTAAAGCATGGCTAGGCGCTCCCTTTACCTTTTCTGTTTGTTGACGCAGTGTATGCTGGATAATTGCAATTGTTTCTCTGCTTTCGTCAGAATAAATTTCAATATCATCACCTACACTATTAGCAGGATAAAGTCCGAATACTGCGCGAGCTTCTAACCAATTTTCAGAAACTATTTTAGATAACATTTCTTGTGCATCAGCAAATAATTTAGTAGCCTCTAATCCAACTATTTCATCTTCTAAAATCTGAGGAAACTTACCATGTAATTCCCATGTTTGAAAAAAGGGAGTCCAGTCGATATAAGGAACTATATTTTTTAAAGGATAATTTATTAATACTTTATTCCCTATAAATGTTGGCTCTATTAAATCCTCTTGTTTCCAATTAATTTGAAAATGATTATTTCTTGCCTCTTCTAAAGTCAATAAGCGTTTTGCGTTTCTATGTTTTTCATGATGTTCTCTCAACTTTGTATACTCCTCCTGTATTCCTTTAACAAATAACTCTTTTCGTTGCCCCAACAAACTTTCAACAACTGTAACTGAACGAGAAGCATCTAGAACATGAATAGTAGGTCCTTTTGTATAATTTTGCTCAATTTTAACTGCTGTATGAACTTTAGAAGTTGTAGCACCACCTATCATTAAAGGTATTGTAAGTCCTGCCCTTTCCATCTCCTTGGCTAAATGAACCATTTCGTCTAATGAAGGAGTAATTAATCCACTTAATCCAATTATATCAACCTTTTCTTGAATCGCTGTCTCAATAATTTTTTCAGCAGAAACCATAACTCCTAAATCAACAATATCATAATTATTACATCCTAATACAACGCCTACTATATTTTTTCCAATATCGTGTACATCTCCCTTAACAGTTGCCATCAATACTTTTCCAGCAGAGGAACTCGACCCTGCCTTTTCCAATTCAATATATGGTAATAAGACTGCAACAGCTTTTTTCATCACCCTTGCAGATTTTACAACTTGTGGTAAAAACATTTTACCAGAACCAAAAAGATCACCTACTACATTCATTCCATCCATCAATGGTCCTTCAATCACCTGAATAGGGCGCTCATATAACTTACGACACTCCTCAACATCATCATCTATAAATTCTACAATCCCTTTAATCAAAGCATAAGAAAGTCTTTCTTGTACAGAATTTTCTCTCCATGACAAATCTTGTTCTTTTTTTGTAGCATCTCCTTTAACCGTTTCAGCAAATTCTAATAATCGTTCAGTTGCATCTGGTCGGCGATTTAGTATTACATCTTCAACATATTCTAATAAATCTTTTGGAATATTATCATAAATTTCTAACATCGTAGGATTTACAATACCCATGTCCATTCCATGTTGAATACCGTAATATAAAAAGACTGAATGCATCGCCTCTCTAACCTTGTCGTTTCCACGAAATGAAAAAGACACATTTGATACACCACCACTTACATGAGCTCCTGGAAGGTTTTCGCGAATCCATTTAGTAGCATTAAAAAAATCAACAGCATTATTATTATGTTCTTCCATTCCTGTTGCAACGGGGAAAATATTGGGGTCGAAAATAATATCTTGTGCAGGGAAATTTACTTTATCAACCAAAATACGATACGATCTTTTGCAAATTTCTATTCGTCTTTCATATGAATCTGCTTGACCATCTTCGTCAAAGGCCATAACAATAACCGCAGCCCCATATCTTTTGATTTTTTTTGCTTGATCAATAAAGTTTTCTTCACCTTCTTTTAATGAGATTGAATTCACAATACCCTTGCCTTGAATACACTTTAATCCAGCTTCAATGATTTCCCATTTAGAACTATCAATCATAATCGGAACACGAGAAATGTCAGGTTCAGATGCTATTAGATTCAAAAATTGAATCATAGCTGCTTTTCCATCGATCATTCCCTCATCCATATTAACATCAATCACCTGAGCACCACCTTGAACCTGTTCCAACGCAACAGACAAAGCATCCTCAAAGCGACCTTCTTTAATCATTCGTAAAAAAGCACGTGAACCTGTCACATTAGTTCTTTCACCTATATTAATAAAATTAGATTCTTTCGTTACAATTAAAGGTTCTAATCCAGAAAGTTTTAAAGGAGGTAAATTATTCATATTACAAAGTAAATTCTAAAGGTCTTGGTTCATACTGTTTTGCTAAATCAGCGATTGCTTTAATATGGTCAGGCGTTGTGCCACAACAACCACCAATTATATTAATGATATTCTCGTCGAGGAATTCTTTGATTTGTTTTGCCATTATTGCTGGTGTTTCATCGTATTTACCAAATTCATTTGGCAAACCTGCATTAGGATGAGCACTCACTGCAAACGTAGTGTTTTTACTTAACACTTGTAAATAAGGACGCATCATAGAAGCTCCTAAAGCGCAATTAAACCCAACGCTTAATAAAGGTAAATGAGAAATGGAAATCAAAAATGCTTCTGCTGTTTGACCTGTTAAAGTTCGACCACTTGCATCTGTAATTGTACCAGAAACCATTATTGGAATTTTTACTCCACGTTTCTCAAAAACTTCATCAACCGCAAATAATGCTGCTTTGGCATTCAAAGTATCAAATACAGTTTCAACCAATAACATATCAACACCTCCATCCATCAATGCGTTAACTTGTTCAGAATAAGCAACAACAAGTTCATCAAAGGTAATAGCTCTATAACCAGGATCGTTAACATCAGGAGAAATCGAGGCTGTTCTATTTGTTGGACCAATCGATCCTGCAACGAACCTTGGTTTATTTGGTTCCTTCTCCGTAAATTCATCCGCTACTTTTCTTGCAATTTTAGCCGAATGATAATTTATATCATATACAGCTGATTGTAGATCATAATCTGCTTGAGCTATTGTTGTTCCAGAAAATGTATTGGTTTCTGCTATATCTGCTCCAGCTTCATAATATTGTCTATGAATAGTTTCTATGATGTCAGGTCTTGTTAATGATAGTAAATCATTATTTCCTTTCAGTGATTTTTCATGGTTCTCAAACCAACCTTTTCTAAAATCTTCTTCGGTTAAATCATAGCGTTGTATCATCGTACCCATTGCACCATCTAACACCAAAATTCTTTCTTTTAAAATATCTACAATATTACTCATGTATTAAGTATGATTTAATATTTAGAAAGTAAGAAAAAAAGGAAAACCTTTAAACTTATCTTTTTCACAATGTGAATCGGAATTGGCACCTTTCAAAAAGTAGGTTGCCAAGGTTTCTCAGGGCCAGTCCCTCCACCTTTCTAAATAAGTTATATAACAATGAACTTAACACAAATATACATTCGAAATATCAACTATCAAAATGATTAAACAAAAAAAGGGTAAGTTATGAAACTTACCCTTCTGCTACGTATCAATTTTCTTTATTCCTTAGGAAATATCAACACAAACTCTGTACGTCTATTCACCTGATGTAGTTCTTCTGAGCACTCAACTCCATCACTACATTGATTCAATAATTTAGATTCTCCATAATTTTTGATAATCAAACGATCTTTCTTGATAC
>CANGHE010000082.1 GCA_947453545.1 Flavobacteriia bacterium | reverse complement strand
TAGAGTGGCTCGTCATTATGTGGGATATCCCCTGATTTCTTCTTTGTGTTTTATTAATTTATAATTCTTAAAAAGATGAAGAAGCAAATTGCAAAAAAAATCAATGTGTTAAAATCAGTAGCAATTACTGGAATGTTGTCAACTGCTGTATTAGTTAGTTGTAAAAAAGAAGATATTGTTGCTATAGTTGATCCTAATATAGTTATTGATTTTGAAGATATTACTATTGGATCAAAAGGATATGTTGATAGTATAGGTGCTAATCAATTCGATAGTAGAAATTTTGTTTTTCAATGTGTAAATAAAGGATATTTTGAAAAGGGTTTTGCTCTTTCCACTTTAAAAGATTCTATTACTCCTGGTTATGTTAATATGTACTCTGTTTATGCTGGATCAGGAGCAAGTAATAGTAAAACCTATATAATAGGTACCGATGGTGCAAAAATTAAGTTACCGAATGAGCCAGTGAAATTATTCTCTTTGGAAATTACAAATACAACTTATGCAGCTTTGTCAATGAGAGATGGTGATAAATATGGGAAGAAATTTGGTTCAGATAAAAATGCACAAGGTGAAATAGATGGTACTAACGGTAAAGATTTTTATAAAGTTTGGATTAAAGGATATAATCTAGGTAAAGTAAAAGATTCAATTGAGGTGTATTTAGCTAATTTCCAATCTTCTAATGTTTCGGAACATTTTATTCAAAAATCTTGGAAAAAAGTTGATTTAACTAAATTAAATACTTCTGATTCATTGAAATTTGTCTTGAAATCTTCGGATACTGGGAATGAAGGTATGAATACTCCCTCTTATTTTGCAATTGATAATATTATCTTCAAGTAATTCAATTTCTTTAGTTCATCTTTTTTCAATGAAGTTCTTTTTATTGAAGGTAACCTTCTTTTGCTTTTTCTTGAATGTATTTTCACAAGAAAAGACAATCGCTTTGGATGAAGTTTACGTAAATTCAGTAAAAGATTCTATGATTTTAAATGCTTTAAATCAGCGATTTAGCAAGGTTGATGTGCAGGCGGTTTCCCCTGAAGATATTGGTTCTATGACACAAAAATTTTCTGGAGTTTCATTGAAAAATTATGGTGGAATAGGGGGGTTAAAGACAATTGCCTTTCGCGGTATACCAGGGAATCATACTGCTATTGTAGTAGATGGTTTTTCTGTTCAGAATAATCAAGTTGGTCAAATAGATTTAGGATCAATCCAGTCAGAGAACGTAACGACTGTGAGTTTAAATTCTGGGTTAACATCTAGTATGCTAGCACCTGTTTCTTCCATTTTACAAGGGAATTCTCTGGTGATTTTTACTTTCGAAAATTCATTTTTGGTATCAAATCAACAGCTTAGATTTACAGAAAAAATAGGTTCTTTTGGACAGAAAGATAATTATTTGTCTTATAAGCAAAAGATTAATAGAGGCTTTGTAAGTTCATTTATTAGATACAGATTATGTCAAGGTAATTATTCATACGATTTCAAAAATGTTAATACCGATTACAAAGGAAATCGATTTAATAATGATTTAAGCGAAGGTTCTGCTGGGATTTCATTTGGTAAAATTCTTGGTAAAAGGATGAAAATTACAACTAATTATGTGTATTATGGTTCTGATAAGGGCCTTCCAGGAGCGATAATATTGTATAATGAATCAGCGAATCAACGGTTGAACACACATAATAGTCAATGGAATGGAGAGTTTATCGTATGTGGAAGTAAAACAAGCAGTCGTTTTTATACTTCTTTAAATATGAATATGTTACGTTATTTAGATCCATCGTATTTAAATACACATGGCGGTTTGTCTCAGCTGTATCAAAACAAACTAGGTCAATTGGGTTATTCCTTTAATCATATTTTCAACGATTCTATGATTAATTGGTTTGGTGGAGTAGAAAATACAAGCAGTCAATTATTGGAAGTTGGGGCTGATTTAAATCCACAAAGACATCATATACAATTAATGTCGGGAATGTCTTTTAGGAAAGGTAGTTATCACGCTTCAATCTTGGTTGGAAATCATCAGGTGTATAACTTTTATAAAGAGCAGTTGAATCATAAGAATGCGATAGTTGGATCATTTGAAATTTTAGGTGTTAAGTCAAATAAATGGTTGTCACAGCCAAGGTTTCAATTAAAACGTACTTTTAGAATGCCTTCATTTGGGGAATTGTATTACAATCAAATTGGAAATACTTCATTGCATCCTGAAGTTGTTAATCAAGGGAATGTTGGCTTAACGTATTCATTGTTTAAAAATTCTTTACAAATCAGTTTTGACGCCTATTGTAATTTAGTTGAAAATAAAATTTTGGCCATTCCAACTAAAAACCTTTTTGTTTGGTCTATGCAAAATATGGGTAAAGTGTTGATTAATGGTATAGATATTATGTTGAAGAAATCGTGGAAGATAAATGATGTATCGTCTTTTGATACCCGGATGAATTATTCATTGCAGTCTGCTTTAGATTATTCAGATAAAAGTTCTGTTACGTATAAAAGTCAAATAGCATACATTCCAAAACATACAGTCAATGTCGATTTTATGTACATTTATAATCAACATTTAGGGATAAGTTTTACAAATGTCATTACTTCTAATCGTTTTGCTTTAAATGAAAATATTGACGCGAATCGTATACGTGGATTTGTTGTTTCAGATATTAATACCTACTATAAGTTTATCTATAAAAAGACGAATCTATTTAAGATGTCGTTTACAGTAAAGAACCTTTTTAATTCATCTTACGCCTATATTCGTTATTATGTGATGCCAGGAGTAAATTATTTATTTACATTGAGTTATGAGTATAATTAAGTCGATTTTTGTTGTTTTTTTTATGCTTTTTACTTTTTCGTGCAGTAAAAAAAAAGTTGATAGTCCATTAATAAATAATGATTTACAAAATGGAATTTTAGTTTTAAATGAAGGATTATTTAATCTAAATAATGCTTCATTGTCTTGGATTGATAAAAATTCAGGAGGAGTTAATTCTACTATTTTCGAGGATAAATCAAGCAGACAATTAGGAGATACGGGAAATGATATGTTACGTTATGGATCTAAAATCTATATTGTTGTTAATGTGTCAAGTACAGTTGAGATTTTAGATGCAAACAGTTTGAAATCAATTAAACAAATTGCAATGGTTAATAATGGAATGGCAAAACAACCGAGAAATTGTATTGCTCACAACGGAAAAGTATATATTTCTTGTTTTGATGGATATATTGATGTGATTGATACAGCCTCTCTTTTATTAGAAAAACGTATTAAAGTTGGTACAAATCCGGAAAACTTATTAATTAAAAATGATTTGTTGTTGGTTTCTAATTCTGGTGGATTAAATGGACCATTAATGGATTCTACAATTTCTGTGATTGACATTTTGCAACACAAGGAAATTAAGAAAATAGTTGTTGGTACGAACCCGGGAAAGCTAGTATGTGGAGCGAATGATGAATTTTATGTAATTGCGAGAGGTAACTATCAAACAATTCCTTCTCGTTTGAAAAAGGTTAGTTTGACAGATGAAAAAGTTATTAAAATGTTTGATTATAACATTACATGTATAGAACCATTTGAAGCAGATTATTTGATTACACAGGCTAACTTATCGAATATTTCGTTGTTTTCTTCGAAAGAGGAGGTGATTATAAATTCCAATTTTATCAATACAACAAATCTTAAAACAGTGTACAAAGTACTTTATATTCAGAAACAAAAAAGGATCGTAGTCTTAGATGCAAACAATTATGTTAATACTGGTTATATATTTGAATACAATCAATCAGGAGAATTATTAAATAAATATCACGTTGGTTTAAATCCAAATACAGTTATATATTATGAGTAAATGGGTAATTTGTTGTTTGGTGCAAGTAATAGTAGTAATAAAAGTTGTTGCACAGCCTTTTGCATCAGGAGTAGGAGAAATTGGAACTTCTGCTATTGCAAAAGATAGTTCAGTCTTTATTATGTGGGCTTCAAATGCAAAAGTAGAAAGAGGACTTATGGATATAAGTGATAAAAATCTAGGGCTTGTAACTTTTGGCTCAATTGCTGATGCTATAGGTAGAGCAGATGGAAGAGTTATTAGCTTAGGTGATAAAGGTTCAATTATACTTCAATTTGATTTTCCAATAAGTGATGGTAATGGTCCTGATTTTGCAGTTTTTGAAAATAGTTTTAATAATACCTTTTTAGAATTGGCATTTGTAGAAGTAAGTTCGGACGGCATACGATTTGTTCGTTTTCCCGCTACGAGTTTAACTCAAAATTCAGTGCAATTTGGAAATAATGCTTCGATGGATCCAACGCAACTAAACAACTTGGCAGGTAAGTATAGAGGGTTGTACGGAACACCTTTTGATTTAAATGAGTTAAAAGATAGTTTAGGGATTGATTTGGAACGAATTACACATATCAAACTAATTGATGTAGTAGGTTCAATAGATCCAAAGTTAGGAGTTAGAGATAGCCATAATAATATTATTAACGATCCGTACCCAACGCCCTATCCTTCTGGTGGTTTTGATTTAGATGCGGTAGGAGTAATACACTCGAATATATTGGGATTAAAAAATTTAGAAGAAGAAGTAAAGGTATATCCCAATCCAACTTCTGATTTTGTATATATACAAATTAATAAAAGTAGTCAAGTAAATTTATTTACTATGACTGGTCAATTAATTGATAATAAAGCGATTGACTTCATAGGCTGTGTTGATTTATCTGAATATCCTAAAGGAACTTATTACCTGAGGATAGAAAACAATTTAGTGAAAATAGTTCGAATATAAATAAAAAAAAACGGCAATATTAGATGCCGTTTGAAATGTTTTAAATAAGAAAATGTCAAATTATTTCGTAAAAAATTCAGGGCTGTTTTCTTCTAATGAAACCATATATTTTTTTATGTTTTGTTCGTCTGCTTTGTTTAGAATCATCAGCATATTGTCTGATTCAATTACAATATGATCATTCAATCCTTCGATTAAAGCCAATTTATTTGATGGTAAGTTTACTATACAATTGGTCGAGTTAATCATGTGAACATGCTCGCCAATTACTGCATTTCCGTTATAATCCTTTTCTAAATGGGTGTACAAACTTCCCCAAGTTCCTAAATCAGACCAATCAAAATTTGCTAACACAACATCAACATTTTTAGCATGTTCCATTACAGCGAAGTCAATTGAGATATCTTCGCAATTTTCAAAACATTCATTTACTTTCTCCTGCTCATTAGGTGCATTATAAAACCCATTTTCTGGTGAGAAAAGTTCGTATAATGGACTATTGAACTTCTTTAAAGCATGCAAGATAGTGGATGCTTTCCAAATGAAAATACCTGAATTCCAATAATAATTACCTGCTTTAATAAAAAGTTCAGCAACCTCTTTGTCAGGTTTTTCTGTAAAATGTTTTACTTCTTTTACTTCACCACCAATAATATCCCCTTTTTCTTCAAATTCGATATAACCGTATCCAGTATCAGGTCGAGTAGGTTTAATTCCCAAAGTAACTAATCGGTCTTCATTTTTCGCTTGTATTACTGCAATATTGATAATGTTAGTAAACTTCTCTTCTTTTAAAATCAAGTGATCAGAAGGTGCTACTACAAGAACTGCCTCAGAATTTAAAGCATATATTTTGGAAGCTGCATATGCGATACATGGTGCAGTATTTTTACGTTTAGGCTCAGTCAATATGCGACTTAAATTCATATTTGGTAATTGTTCTTGAACTAAACCTACGTATGATTCATTCGTCACAACAAATATGTTTTCTGCAGGAGCAACATTTGTTAATCGTTCAAAAGTCATTTGTAATAAAGACTTTCCAATGCCGAGTACATCTAAAAATTGTTTAGGTTTTTGAGGTGTTGACATAGGCCAAAAACGACTGCCAATACCTCCAGCCATAATGATGCAATAATTGTTATTCATTAACTTTTGATTAATAATGTTTACTCAAATATAGGAATTACTTCTGCGATTGCATAAACCAAGTATTTTTTTTTAGAACTAACGTCTTCACAAATGAATCTTTTTCTTCTTAATTCTCCTTTAATGAATGTTTTACCATTAAGTATGAACTTTGTTTTATAAGGGATATTTTCAAGGAGATAGATATCATCCTGTTGTTCATCGTAGTTTTTTAATACCCTTGAAAGTTGAATATCCGAACAAGATGCTGCTTTAGTATTAACCAGAGAATTAACGAGTGCATTTTCAACATCTTTTGGTAGTAGTTTACTATCTATAACAGGTAAAAGTAGTTTTCGATAACAAACTTTCCATTCTTCACCATGTGGTTGAATGGTTCTACCGAAGGCAACATGAGCATGTAAATGTGCAAATTCATGTAGTGTTGTTATTAAAAAGGAATATTTATTTAGATTTCCATTAACTGTTATTTTATGGGGTTGTCCATTGTGCGCAGGCCTATAATCACCTAGTTTTGTGTTTCTTGGATTTACAATTTTAAATTTTACAGGTATAGGTAAAAACAAATCAGCAACCATAATTGAAAATCCTTCTGGAAGGTATTCTTCTAGCTGCATTGCTAATCGATCTCGTTTTTCAATGTTTGTGGTCATACATTTCAAAAATACGAAGAATATCTTTTTGAATAGAATTAACATAATTATAGAAATTAGTCATTAAATTAGCGACAATGTTGAAAATTATATCAAATATTGGCAAGTATTTTGAAATGCTCTGGATTGTCTTTTCAAAGCCGCAAAAATTTAAAATTTTTTGGAAAAGATTAATTGAAGAAATTCAATTGATCGGTATTGAATCTTTTCCAATAGTTGTATTAATGTCAATTTTTATGGGAGGAGTAATTTCTTTACAGACTGCTTCTAATATGGATGTACCATGGTTGCCACAGTATACAATTGGATATATTACACGTTCAAGTACCATTCTGGAGTTTTCACCTACCATAATTTCTTTGATATTAGCTGGAAAGGTAGGATCGAATATATCCTCTGAAATAGGGATGATGCGAGTTACGGAACAAATTGATGCTTTGGAAATTATGGGTGTTAATTCATTAAATTATTTGGTGTTACCAAAGATTGTTGCAGCCATTATTTTTTTCCCAATTTTAGTGACTTTTTCTATGGGATTGAGTTTATTGGGTGGCTGGCTAGCATTAATAGCTTCAGGACTTTCATCAACAGATGCTTACGTTTTTGGATTACGTTCTTTTTTTAAAGTTAGTGATATATTTTATGCTTTATCAAAGACAACAGTTTTTGGGTTTATAATTGTATCTATTTCTTCATTTTATGGCTTTTATACTAAGGGTGGGGCTATAGATGTTGGGCGCTCTTCTACCCAAGCAGTTGTAAATAGCAGTATTGCGATTTTATTAGCTAATTTTTTTATCACTCAAATGTTTTTATTGTAATGATAGAAGTTAAGAATGTTAATAAAGTATTCGGAGATCACAAAGTACTTAACGATGTATCTGCAGTTTTTGAAAAAGGTAAAGTCAATCTTATTATTGGTTCTTCTGGTCAGGGCAAATCTGTCTTGGCGAAATGCATGGTTGGACTGCATGAAGTTACGAATGGGTGTATCTTATATGATGGTGTAGATTTTTGTATAATGAATGAATTAGAGCGCCGAGATATTTGTAAACAAATTGGAATGTTATTTCAAGGTGCAGCACTTTTTGATTCAATGACGGTTGAAGAAAACATTATGTTTCCTCTGCTTATGTTTACTAACAAATCAAAACTTGAAATGAAAAAAAGAGTTGATTTTTGTTTGGAAAGAGTTAATCTAGAGGGAAAAAATAAATTGTTTCCTGCGGAATGTAGTGGAGGAATGCAGAAAAGAATTGCAATTGCAAGAGCGATTGTGATGAATCCTAATTATTTGTTTTGTGATGAACCTAATTCAGGTTTAGATCCAAAAACATCTATTCTGATAGATGGTTTAATAAAAGAAATTACATATGAGTTTAACACTACTACAATCGTTATAACACACGATATGAATAGTGTAATTGAAATTGGAGACAATATTAATTTTATTCATCAAGGACGCAATTGGTGGAGTGGAAACAAACAAGATATTGTAAAGACAAACAATCAGGAAGTTATTGATTTTGTGTATGCTTCTAATTTCATGAAACAAATTAAGAGCAAGCTTAACAGTTAGCTAGAAGTAACTTATATATCCAAAATGGATATTTCCATTTTTTAATAATAAGGGGTTGTCAAATTGTTTTCCAATTCCGTATGATATTGAAAAAATCCCAATATTTGTTCCGAATGAAATTCCAGAACCAAAACCTAAGGGATGATCACGTTTGATTTTTGCAATTTTATTTTCATACCAACTTTGATCGTAAAATAAGAATAAAAACGAATTTTTATCTAATAAAAATCGATATTCTATTGATCCAAAAATTCTAGATGTGGCGCGTAATTCTTCCTCTCTGAATCCTCGTTGTGTTGCCAACCCTCCAAAACGTATGAGTTCATTTTGAAAATAAGAAGGAGCAATAAAGATTTCTGTTGCATATGCTAATTTAATTACATTTCTTGTGTGTATAGTTATGTAATGAAATGCATTTAATTCTGTTTTGCTGGTATTGTCAGTTTTTGAAAGACTAGTGATGTTGTCAAATGAGTTTCTAATACCTAAAGAAAAATCAATGGTAAAACTATATCCATACGTTGGGCAAGGTAAATAATTTAGCTTTTGTTTGAATAATGAAATACCATAATAGTTAGAAGAGACATTACCATAATTTAAAGTAACTGCAGTATTAAGTAATGAAGAGGTTATGTGTCTATAATTAAATTTTATTGTATTTCCATTTGCAAGTAAATATTGAATTGATAAATTACTTTTTAGCTCTAAAAAAGTGCTGTCTTTTTTAAATAACTGAAATTGTACATCTGTTCCAAATGAAGATTTGAATAATGTTGGGAAGGTGAAGTTACTTTTTAATGATTGTGTGAAGTTTTGTAGGTTCCTCCACTGTAAATCGATGTTTTCACCTCTTTTTAAGACGTTTGTTAATTTTAATTTTAAATCTCCTATGATTGAATAACCATTACTGTTTGCATTTTGCTGAAGACCAATTGTGCCTGATACATAATTTATATGTTTGGATTTTATATAAAGGTAGATATCTACTTTTTTGTCATTAAAAAGTAGTTCAAATGGTTTTACTTGTTCAATATATGGGATTTGCGAAAGTTTGGTATTTATATTGTTGGCAATTGTTTCATTGTACAATTCATTTTCTCTTATATCGAGTATGGTTTTTATGATAGAATTATTCAGAGTTTGGTCACCTTTTATGATTAGATTTCCCCATTTATATTGTTCGTTTGTAGTTAATTTAATTTGTCCTATAAGTGTGTCATCTTTAAATTTAATTTCTATAATATTGATTTTCGAAAAAGGATATCCATTTTCTAATAATCTTCTTTGACAATTACTTATTAGTTCACTTATTTCATTTGGATTTAGGATTAACTCGTTCGATATATTTTTTCTTGAATTAGCGGATATCCAAATAAAGTCCTCTTGTGGTATTTTAAACTTTGCTGTTTTAAAGCATGGGCCTTTATAGAAATATGCAGTAGCAACTTTTTCTTTCCATGTAATAGTATCGATTGATGCAAGTAAATAACCTTTTGAAAGTAAGTTTATTCTATCATTATTTAAGTGGTTGATTAATTTAATGCTATCTAAAAAAATATTTTTATTACTTGTACCGGTAGTATAAATTGAATCGAGTTTAAATTCTAATTTATACGATTGTTGCGCAAGAAGTATACAGTTAGATAAAATTATAAAACAGATAAAAGTTAATTTCATATTCAATAATACGAATGTTTTTTTTTAATAATGCTTTGAATTATGATAAATATCCTATTTTTGTAGTATAAATATTTTATACTCTTTTATGAAAAAAATTATTACTCTTTTTGTTTTAGCTGCAATTCTAACTTTATCTTTAGCTGCGTGCGGATCATCTAAACATGGTGGTAAGTGTGATGCTTATTCAAGTGTAAATACGTCAAAGGGAGATTTAGCAAGCAAATAATATTTATTTTCTAAGGACAAAGTTTTGTCCAAGATACACTTTTCTTACTTGCTCATCAGAAGCTAATTCTTCTGCTGTTCCTGTTTTTAAGATATTTCCTTCAAATAATAGGTATGCTCTATCAGTGATTGATAATGTTTCTTGCACATTGTGATCTGTTATCAAAATACCAATATTTTTCTTCTTTAAATCGGATACTATACTTTGAATATCTTCAACAGCAATAGGATCAACACCAGCAAAAGGTTCGTCTAAAAGCACAAATTTCGGATTTGTAGCCAATGCTCTAGCAATTTCAGTTCTTCGTTTTTCTCCTCCCGAAAGTCTATTACCTAATGTTTTTCTTACATGTGTTAAGCTGAACTCTTCTAGTAATTGTTCAAGTCTTTCTGTACGTTCAGTTTTATTTAAGTCGGTCATTTCTAAGATAGATAAAATGTTGTCTTCAACACTTAATTTTCTGAATACAGATACTTCTTGGGGAAGGTATCCAAGGCCAAGTTGAGCACGCTTATACATAGGGTAGTCAGTAATGTCTAACTCATCTAAAAATACACGACCTTCATCTGGTTTTACTAGTCCAACAATCATATAAAATGATGTTGTTTTTCCAGCTCCGTTTGGACCTAATAGCCCAACTATTTCACCTTGTTTTACTTCGATAGATACACCGTTTACTACTTTTCTTCCTTTATATGTTTTTCTAATTTCAGTTGTATGTAATAACATGTTAAATAATTTTAGGAATTATATTTCTTTTTTTGAAGTCGGGCAACAACAAAAATGCTTATTTCATACAATAAAACGATGGGTATAGCTACTATAATTTGACTTATAAGGTCTGGAGGTGTAATTACAGCTGCCAAAATTAAAACACCTACTATTGAATGTTTTCTGTATTTTCTTAAAAACTCAGCTGTAACAACATCCATTTTACCTAATATGTAAGCGATAACAGGGAGTAAAAATAATAACCCAGAGTAGAAAACAGTAGATATAATAGTACTCATGTATGAGCTTATTGTAAATATGTTTTCTATGTGTTTTGAAATTTGGTAAGTACCAAAAAATTGAACACATAAAGGCGCAACAATAAAGTAACCAAATAAAATTCCTAAAAAAAATAAGATACTAACATAAAAAACAATTCCTTTTACAGCTGATTTTTCGTTTTGTTTTAATCCTGGTTTGATAAAAGACCATATTTGAAAAAATAAATAGGGAAATGAAATTACTACCCCACCCATTATTGACATCATTAAGCCGTACGAAAATTGTCCAGCCATAGTGGTACTTTGCATTTTTAGAGGAATTTCTTCAATGCAAATTCCAAAGTATTCACAGAAAATTCGATAAGTCACGAAAGAAGGATCTTTCATAGACAAAAATAAAGTGTCAATAATCCATTCTTGGTATATCCAAATTATTGCAGAAACTAAAAGTATTGATACTGCGCACC
>CANGHE010000081.1 GCA_947453545.1 Flavobacteriia bacterium | reverse complement strand
CCTTTGTTTTGAGAAGAACAAAAGCACAGGTAGCAACAGAACTTCCAGAGAAAACAGAAATGGTTCTTTATTGTGAAATGGGGGAGGAACAACAAAAAGTGTACGATGCCTACCGTGCCCAAATGCGTGAATATTTAAATGCTTCAAAAAAGAAAAAAGAGAGTTTAGATACGATGTATATGTTAGCTGCGTTGACAAAATTACGTCAGATTTGTAATTCACCTGCCTTATTAAATGAGGAAGGATATTACGGCAATGATTCAGCTAAAATACGTGTTTTATTAGAAGAGATTGAGGAAAAACATTCGGAGCATAAAATACTCGTTTTTAGTCAGTTCGTAGGGATGCTTGATTTAATAAAAATAGAACTAGATAAGAAGAAAATTAAATATGCCTATTTAACAGGTCAGTCTAAAAAAAGAGAAGAAATTGTTGAAGAGTTTCAAGATGATGATCAAATACGTGTTTTTCTGATAAGTTTAAAAGCAGGAGGTACGGGATTGAATTTAACGGAGGCGGATTATGTATATTTAGTTGATCCTTGGTGGAATCCTGCAGTTGAAAATCAGGCTATTGATAGATGTTATAGAATTGGACAAGATAAACATGTAGTTGCTGTTCGTTTGATTACACCTGATACCATTGAAGACAAAATAGTTTCTTTACAAAGTAGTAAAAAAGAAATTGCTGGTGATATAATTCAAACTGAAGAAAGTGTTTTGAAGAAATTATCTACTGAGGATTTATTAGGGTTACTGAATTGATGTTGTATTACAATCTTTCCTTAGTTGATTTTCATTGATACTTTCTAATAATTTAATTATATTTCTAAACCATGCTTCATGGAAACCATAGCCTCCAAGACGAAATTCATTTATAGTGTCCGTTTTATTCCAACCTTGAATGGCAATTCGATATCCTGCAATGATACATCCTGTTCTATCTGAACCATGTTTACAGTGAACAAGAACAGGCTTAGGTGCATTCACTATTTCTTTAATCCCCCAAACCATTTCATCGTAGTTAATAGTCCAGGTGTTGATAGGTACGTGTATGAGTTTTAAATTTGTGTTCAATGCTTCATGTTTATCACTTTTTAAATTTCGAAGATTGATAATTGTTTTAAATCCAATACTATCAAGCTTCTTCATTCCTATTGAATTAGGTTGCTCAGACCTATAGACAGAATCATTTATTGAGTAGAAATTAAAGAATGGTTGAATTTCTTTTTTAATAGCCCAATTTGAAGGTCGAAACTGACTAAATGTAGTTGTTGAAATTGAGAATATTATAAACAGAATAACTGTACTGTAAAGTACGCTTAATTTTTTAGTTGTCTCCACCATGTTGTAAATGATTTTGTTGTATCAAAAGGCGAAATCATAGATCCAATAATTGGCGTGATAATTTTGAATTTTCCATCATGTTCCAAGGTGGTTATCTTTTCAAGTGGTTCATACCAAGGATGATTACCTAAAGCAAATTTACTTGAATGTACTGGAAATAAAAGTTTAGTATTAAGGTCTTTTGCGGCAATCAATACTTCTTCAGGCATCATATGAATATATTTCCAATTTTTGTCATATTGTCCATTTTCTAAAATGGCTAGGTCAAAAGATTTGAATTTGTTTCCAATTTCTTTAAAATGAGTATCGTACCCACTGTCTCCACCAATATAAATGCGTTTTTCATTTACTTCAAGAATATAAGATGTCCAAAGTGCTTGATTACGTTTAAAACCTCTTCCTGAAAAGTGACGAGCTGGTGCAGTATGTATTTTTACATTATTTTGAAAAATTATCGTTTCATCCCAATCTCTTTCTTTTATTTTTTGTTCATCATATCCCCAATAAACCAAGTGCTCTCCAGTACCAAGTGAGCAAATTGTTTGTTTTACTTTATGCTTTAGTTTCAATATTGTTTCATAGTCTAAATGATCCCAATGATCGTGAGTGATTAAAAGAAAATCAATAGTTGGAAGATCATCAGCTGTATATCTATCTGTACCCTCAAAAGACTTAGTGGTAAATGAAACTGGAGATGCAGCACCGCTTAATACAGGGTCAACTAAGAAAGTTAATCCATCTATCTGTAAAAAATAAGATGAGTGACCGAACCATACTAAAACATCTTGTTCTTTATCAATGTTTATTAAATCTACTTTTTCACTTGGTAATGCAATATTAGGTTTAATGTTATCTTTTCTTTCTAAGAAAAATTCTTTTAATACTTTGATATAAGAAACACCCTCTGTTAAATCTGGAGTGGGGTGAATATTTTTAAAAGAATTATTCTCCCAATTAGGAGATTGCTTTATTTGTTCTAATCTTTTTCCGGATGGTTTTTTGCCGAATTTAGGTTGATTCAAGAAAGAAAATATACCAGTAGATGTAATAAGGATGATTGCTGCTAATATTGCCATTAGTTATATTATTGTTTGCTAATAACAAAATTAATATGAAATAGTTTACTAAAAATAGTAAAATTAAGGAAACAATAAGTATTTGGACTATGCACTATGAATATCTAATTATTAACAAAGTGTTATTTTTTTGAAACATGACTAAAATCAGTATATTGTAACTTTAAAAACGATGAATTATACGCAATAGTAACTATATTTGCATATGAAAAAATTAGTAATTGTTGTTTTATCGTTGTTTGGCTCAATGGGAGTGTTTGGTCAATCAGCAACCAGTAATGACACAACTTCTTCAAAGTGTTATTATATTGCCAGTTTACATGCTGGTACTTCTGGTATAGGAGTGGATTTTAAGTATAACTTTAAAGGTCACTCAGCGATTCGTTTAGGCTTTAGTTCTTTACCGTTTAATTATTCTACTGTAGCAGATTTGGGTTTGCAATTAAAAACGGAAGCTAAAACCAAATATAATAATATACATTTAATGTATGAGTATCAACCTTTTCCTTCATTAAAAGGGATTCGTGTAGTTGCAGGGGCGTCCTATTTTATGAATGCGTCCGCTTCAGCAAAATTGACTCCAAACAGTGATATTACTGCTGGGATTAATACATTAACTCTAGCTGAGATAGGAGATATTACAATTACGGTTGATTCAAAAGGAGTTGCTCCTTATTTAGGTGTTGCATTCGGTAAAATATTACCGACAAAACGTTTGAATTTAAATTTTGATTTAGGCTCATATTATTTACCTTCTCCAAGTGTAACTTCAGTTGGGACTAAATTATTATCTAATAATGCTGATTTAGGAACAACATTGCACGAAAATTTGAAAGATTATCATTGGATGCCTGTTCTTCAAATAAGTTTGAATTACCTAATTAAATAATTGTCTCAATAAATAATAAAATTCTTATCAAATGAAAAAGAAAATATTTTTAGGATTAACATTGTTACTTGCTGGATCAGTAACATTATTTCAAGTGAGTTGTAAGAAAAAACCTTTTGATGATTTACTTATCGGTGTTAATACAGATGTATTAAGTGCACCTACATTAATTGTTTTTGAAAATGCAAAGTCTGGTGCAACTAATCAACCAGAAAACTTTACTTTAACTATTTCTGGTAAAGACAAAGACAAAGTTTTATCATGTATTGCTAGTACTACATTTAAAGTACAAAACGGTTTTATTTCATTAAATTTAGCTAAAGGGGTAGTGCCTACACAAGCTAATCCAATTACGTTTACAATTAATGGAACAGCTGCGGGGTTTGAGCCATTAAAACAAGATATCATTATTACAAGTAATGAAGAACAACGTTTCAATGTAAAAATGATTGAAATTGGTAATTTGCCAGATGGAATTGTTGAGGTGAAGCAAGCTTTAGCACTTACTTCTGGAGCATTTACTGCGCCTACAACTATTGAGACTACTCCAGGTAACAGTACAGATAAATCCGTTAAAATGACATTTGATGCAGGTACCACAATGACGGATGAAAATGGAACAAAATTAGTAGGTACTGAGGTACAAACTAAAATTCGTTATTATGATCCTCAAACAGAAGCTGTAAATGTTTTCCCTGGAGGATTGAATCCACAGAATGTAGTTGATGAGCAAGGTAAAACGATTGAAAACGGGGTTCAGTTTTATAGTGCAGGTTTAATTACTGTTAATATGACGGTAGGATCTAAAGTCGTTAAAAACTTTAGTAAACCAGTGGCGACTGAAATCAAAATCAATAACAATCAAACAAATTTTACTACAGGAAAACAAACAGTAGCTGGAGATAAGATTCCTTTGTGGAGTTGCAATGAACAAACTGGTCAATGGAAAAAAGAAGGTGAGGCAACTGTGTTTGATGTTAATGGAGAGTTAGTAGCTAAATTTGAAGTGCAACATTTGTCTTATTGGAATTTAGACCATTACCGTTCTGGTTTATCTGCAAGTCAATTAGACATTGTTTTTGATGCTGATTGGAGTGCGCCTAGTGGATATTATACTACAACTTTATATTCTTCAACTGGAGATTATATTGGTTCATCTTACATTGGAAGTTTAGCAAATGGTACTATTAATACTATGACTCAAACACCTAATTTAGATGGGGCATATATAGAAGTAAATAATTGGTTAAGTAATAAATCTGTTAAATCAGATCCTTTCAATCCGAGTACAAAAGGTAAGATTCATGTAAATGTAAGTTCATTAAATGAAGATGATTTAGTTAACATTTCATTGAAGTATACTGTGAAATGTACTAAAAATAAAATTAAGCCTAATGCAGGAACTTGGATTGTTGTTACTGATGTTGAGTCTAATTTAAAACAAGTATTTAGAACTCCAAAGATAACATCACAAAATACGGATGGACTTATGACTTTTAAATTAAGAAAAGGCAGAAAATATAGAGTTCAAACAACAGGTTTAGATGGGAATATTATTTCATATGAATCAGTGTTGGATGTAAATAATCTAAAATATACTAATCCAAAAGGGTTTACAGTAAATAAGTTTATTTATAATTCTATTACAGAAACGATTGAAGCTGATGTTGTTTATGTAACTACGAAGTGCTAATTTCTAATATTGAAATTATAAGAAATGCTAGTCAATTTGACTAGCATTTCTTATTTACGGAAATTATTTTCATAATCCTTTTTATAGTTTCAACATTAAAATAATTTAAATCACACTGTAAAACATTGTTTTGTAAACTTTTACTTTTCTTTTTTTTCTTTTTTTAATGTATTATATGTATTTTTACGTGTTTTTGTTGAAATAATTTACATATGATTATTAGAGCTTTATATACATTATTACTTTCATTTGCTTTCCAATTTTATTTTCCATTATATGCACAAACATTTTGTCCTGTTGTTTATGCTCGTAATAGTGGAGATGTTCAGTATTCTTTGGCTTGTGGAGATTTCACACCGTTGTATGCACAGAACAATCCTGTTGCAACGAATGTAATCGGAACAAAATATCAAAAAATTAATGTGAATCCTGCAACTAAAACTGGAGATTTTAGTCTAAAGTGGGATAGTAATCTTGCATCATATGTGCCTGTAATTACTAGAGTGTGGTTAACTGATTTAAGTGGAGTCACAACTTTGTCAAGCATCGTTTTTGGGCCACCTTCACCTATTTCTTCTGGTTCTGATTTAACTACATATGCCTACTATGGATCAAGTTTGCCTAGTTCAGGTAAAATTACATTTGAGTTTACCAATCCAACAACAGGTTTAGTTACATTAGTATGTTCTAAGGATTTAAAAACGAATAATTCAGTTACCAATCCAATCTTAAAATCATACGCGCCAACTATTGTTAATCAACCGATTAATCAATCATATTTAGGAGATGGTGTAGCATTATTTACAGCAACTGCTATAAACGCTACTTCATACCAATGGCAATATTCAAGATATGGTAATTCGTGGAATAATATAGTTGCTAATTCTGATTATTCTATAAGTGCAAATCAGTTATTTATTTCTAATCGTTCTAAATATAAAAATTATAGCTACAGAGTGATATATACCAACTATTATGGAAGTGTAACCTCTAACACTACTGTATTATCAATTGATGAGTTGCCAACAGTAAGTTTTTCATCACTAGTTAATTGTGATGTTTCAAGTTTATCATCAACTAATGTAACATTTACAGGACTTACACCATGGAATTTTTCATATTCAATTAATGGTGGTGACCCAATCAATATTGTTGGCATTAATTCAACAACGTATTCTTTACCAATCCATTTATCGGAGACTTCGGTGCTTAAATTGTTGTCAGTAACAGATTCTAAATACACAAATACAGGTTTAGTTACAAATACAGTGTTTACAACATATCAAAAGGGAAATTTAGTTAAATCAGTTATATATGGATCGGAATATGATACCGTGGTTGAGGTAAGTGTTTCAAATAATACATACAATGCTTTGAGTATCTATAAAGCAATTCCATCGTTAACAGATTTTGTTAATAAAACTAATACACCATTATTGAATGGAAAAGCATTAATTAAACTTCCTGCAGATCCTATAAGCGGTAATTTTAATTTTAATGTAATACTGTCAAATTTGACTACGGGCTGTAAATCTGATACATTAAATCTTAATTTGACGTTGAAAAGTGAAAAATTAGCAATAATACAACAGCCTGTTTCACAAAATTATGTAGAAAATGGGGTGGCAGTTTTTAATTTAGTTTCTGAGAATGCAACATCTTTTCAATGGCAATATAGTTTTAACAACGGTATTACTTGGAATGATATTTCTAAAGGAGGTAATTTTTTGAAAGTAACAAAAGACTCTTTGGTAATTGATAATAGATTGTATTATAAAAACAATGTGTTTCGTGTCGTTCTTTATGGGTTAAAATCCACTGTTGTTTCAAGTGAAGCTACATTAACAATAGATAGAAAACCTATAGCCTTCTTTGAATCTTATACTAAATGTCAAAGTAATTCAGATCGTTCTGTGCTTGTTTATTTGAAAGGTACTTCTCCATATTCATTTACATATTCAATTGATAATCAATTACCAATAGTTGTGTCTAATATTACAAAAGATGTATATTTACTCAACTTATCAGCTGCTGCAAAAGATGTTAAGATAATATCAATGTCTGATTCGAGATTTACAAATGTTTTACAAGATTCAAATAGTAGAGTTCGTTTTTATATGAAGCCTATTGTTTCTGCATCCTTGTCATTAGTATGTTTTAAAGATTCTGTAAGTACTTTAACAATTAATGGACAGTCCAATAAGTATTCTCTTACTGCTGGTTCAATTATTGCTCCTGGTTTTTCACCAATTAGTGATGCATTTATACAAACGAAAAATGTATTATCCATTCCAAAAAACCTACTACCAGGAACATATGATTTTATTCTAACGGTTAAAGATGCTAATTGTGACTCTGATCCAGCAAATGTTTCTTTAATTGTTAAACCGTTGCCATTGATAACTGCTTCAGCATCTAGTTATTCGATTGTTACTGGTGATTCTATTGTTTTGTCTGCTTCTGGTGCTGGTAATTACATTTGGACACCTTCTAGTGCACTTAGCTCTAACAATACAGCAACCGTGGTAGCTAAGCCAACTAAAACAACATTATATACTTTAGTAGGTTCATATGATGGTTGTTTTAATTCGGATACAGTAAAAGTATTTGTTAATGCTTCTTCTACAAGTGCACAATATTCTCCCTTGCTATTGACTGTAAATCCAAATGATATTGTAAAGTCTACATGCACGACCATTGCTGATGGACAAATAACATTCAGCGTTGCCAATGGTTCTGAAAATAATAAGTATAGAATTAGAAAGAAAAATCTCGATGGAACCTTTACAGTGATAACCTATCCAACTTTTGCTTCATTGAATAATTTATTAAACGAATCGAAAACGGTTACTGTATCTAATTTATTAAAAGGTTCATATGATTTATTCGTTTTTTGTGGTGCGGATACTAAAATAACTAAAGTGTATAATTTTACAATAGCATCTAATTGTGATACAATTCCTTTGGTAGATACAACGTTAAATATAGGGAATGAAAATTATACCTGTGATGATATGGTATTGACATTGAATAATTCTGATATTTCGCCTGTTAGTTGTGAAAATAGTGCTGATGGAAAGATTGTATTTACTATTTCAGGTGGAGCGCCTAATTTTACCTATCGATTAAGAAAGAGAAAGGCAGATAATTCATTTACTATAATATCTAATCCTGTATTTGTATCGATTGGTAATGCTGCAAAAGAAATTAAAAGGGTAACAATTGACGCACTCGAAGAAGGAGAGTATGAATTATATGTTTATTGTTCTCAAGATGTTTCTTTCAATAAAAGTGTTGGTTTTTTTATATCAAAAAATAATTGTAAGACATCATTAAAGAATGTTATTTCTTATTATTCTTTTGATAAAAATTCAAATGATTCAATTAAAAGAGCATCCTCTCCAATAGTTGATGGGGCAGTTAATGTAGATGATAATTATGGGAATGTTGATGGTTCTTATAGAATTTATGGTAATCAAGATTACCTTAAGTTTGCTAGTTTTATTGATATAGACACATTAAATGAATACACTATTTCCTTTTGGTACAAATTGTTAACAATGCCTACATCAACTAACAATACTATTTTGACTGTTCCTAATGGAACATCTTCAAAACGACTAGAAATAGTTGCGGATAAAAATGGAGATTTAAAAGTTCAATTTGGTGGAGGAACGAATTCTATTTTAAATAATACAAAGTTTAAAGTAGAATTGGGTATTTGGAATCAAATTGTATTGACACATGATCAAGATTCAGATAAAATTTATGTAAATAGTAAGATTATTGGGACGTATCATGCTGCCCAATTTACAAATAATAATACAGACTTTATAGTTGGGTATAATGGCATTAATAAGGCTGCTAAATTTAATTTTGATGAGTTTAAACTTTATGATAAAGCAATTTCATACAATGATATATCAGAAAATTATTTTACGGATGTACGCGAGAATTGTTCAAGTATTCGATTGAATGTACAAGTGATAGGAACAACTATAAGCTTCAATGTATCGTATGGTTCATCAAATAATAAGTATAGGTTAAGAAAGAAAAATACAAGTGGTGATTTTGTAACTATTACAAATTCTGCATTTGTATCATTACTTAATAAAGTTGGTGAAAATAAGGAAATAAATTTATCTGGATTGACTCCTGGTATTTATGATATATATGCTTATTGTGGAGCTGATAGTAAAAAGTATCAAGGGTATGAATTTATCATAGACAGTAGGGGAAATGCTTCTATTTATAAGAAAATAACTCCTACAGAAGTAATAATTGTTGAAGAAGATGGAAAAGAAGAAATCTATGTAAATGTTTATCCAAATCCTGTAGATAATGTTGTAAATATTGATGTGATTGGTTCAGAAAATAATGTCGAAAAAACAATAAGGCTAATTTCTGCGAATGGAGTAATTGTTCATGACGAGACTTTCAATTCATCTGATGCCAATATTTCAATTAATGTTGAACATTTACGGGCAGGTGTATATTTCTTAGAAATTCAAATGCCTGACAATCGTGTTGAGAGAAAACAAATTGTTATCAATTAAAAACGATATATTATATAGTGTTAAATGGCTATCCGAATGGGTGGCCATTTTTTTGTTTGTAAACTTGCTAAGTAAGGCTATATAATTTGATTTGTAGATGCCACTTGGTTTCGAGTATGTTCAACATTATTGTTAAGTAAAAGAGGAATAATAAGAAAAAGTAGGTCAAAAAAATCGGCTGTATCAAATTTTGATACAGCCGATTTAATATTAAATGGAATTATATTTATTTCTTGTAAAAAGGCAATTTAACAACCTTAGCTTTAATTCCTTTGTCACGAATTGAAATGAAGATTTCACTATCTAATTTAGAATTATCTATTGTTACATAACCAAGACCGATTCCAATTTTCATAGATGGTGACATAGTACCTGAGGTAACAATTCCGATTTCATTTCCTTCAGCATCTACAATTGGGTAGTCATGACGAGGGATACCACGATCAATCATTTCAAAAGCAACTAATTTACGTGTAACACCTTCTTCTTTTTGTTTTTTCAAAAATTCAGCATCAGTGAAGTTTTTTGTAAATTTAGTAATCCATCCTAAACCAGCTTCAAGTGGTGAAGTAGTATCGTTAATATCATTACCATATAAACAGAATCCCATTTCTAAGCGTAATGTATCACGAGCAGCAAGTCCAATTGGTTTGATTCCAAAAGGAGCACCTGCTTCAAATACTTTATCCCATAATGCATTTACAGCATCATTTTTAACATATATCTCAAATCCTCCTGAACCTGTATATCCTGTTGCAGAAATAATAACGTGTTCAACACCAGCAAAATCACCAACTACAAAACTGTAGTAAGGAATATCAGTCAAGTTTACTGATGTTAGCGATTGCATTGCTTCTGCAGCTTTAGGTCCTTGAATTGCAAGTAATGAATAATCATCAGAAAGGTTACGCATTTCAACACCTAAATCATTATGTTTAGAAATCCAATCCCAATCTTTGTCAATATTAGAAGCATTAACTACTAATAAATATTGTTCTTCTTTCATTCTGTAAACAATTAAATCGTCTACAATTCCACCTTTTCCATTTGGTAAACAACTGTATTGTGCTTTACCAATCGTTAAAACAGACGCATCATTGGAAGTAACTTTTTGAATTAAATCTAAAGCTTTAGGTCCTGTTAAAAGAAATTCACCCATGTGTGAAACGTCAAATACACCTACACCATTACGCACTGTTTCATGCTCGATGTTTACTCCTTCGTATTGTACAGGCATGTTGTATCCTGCAAATGGTACCATTTTCGCTCCAAGCGCAATGTGTTTGTCTGTTAAAGCTGTATTTTTCATTTCTATAATTTTCTTTTCGCAAATGTAGAAAAATATAGCATATTTAATCATTCTTAAATTCTTAATTTATCTTTGATGTATATATATAAGATATGTTGACTGACTTATTTGATACCGCGCCTTCTATTTTTCAAGAACTACTGATTCCTGACTTTACTAAAAGAGGGATTAAGTTATTCGTTAAAAGAGACGATTTAATTCATAAGGATGTTTCGGGGAACAAATGGAGGAAATTGAAATATAACCTATTGCAAGTCGCTCAAGGTAAATATGATGGAATATTTACCTTTGGTGGTGCTTATTCAAACCATCTTGTTGCAACAGCATCAGCAGCAAATAAAGCAGGGATACCTGTTATTGGTTTTGTTCGTGGTGAAGAATTAAATCCGAATTCGAATGAGACTTTACAAAAATGTCATCAATTGGGAATGAAGTTGATTTTTCTCACAAGAGAAGAATATGGGATGAGAAATGACAAACAATATATTGATGAATTAAAAATGGATTACCCCAATTATTATTTTGTTCCTGAAGGAGGAGGTAATTATTTGGGTATGGTAGGTTGTCAAGAAATTTGGAATGAATTACCTAAGGATATAGATCATCTTTTTGTCGCGCAAGGAACTACCACGACCTCCTGTGGGTTGTTATTAGGTAAACCAAGTAATACTAAACTACATGTTGTACCTGTTTTGAAAGGTTTTGATGTAGAAGGAACTATGTTGCAACAGTTGAGATGGTTTGTATTTCAAGATGAATTCCCGAATGATTTAATGGAAGATGTGGTAGTTCACCCTAAT
>CANGHE010000080.1 GCA_947453545.1 Flavobacteriia bacterium | reverse complement strand
TCCAATTTAAAAAATACCAATTTAAATTAGCACCAACAGAAAACTGATTATTTAATGGCATTTCATATTGAAGTCTTGCTTTCGCATTCAATAAACCAAATCCTACAGAACCATTTCCTTTCCAGCTTTGTGCTTTTACACCGATTGTAACAATTAAAGCCATTGCAATAGTTAGAATTAACTTTTTCATTTTCATTTTTATTTTTATTTTTATTTTTATTTTTATTTTTATTTTGTGTTTATTATATTAAAATTACTTGAAAAAATATTTAGCAAATATATAGGTTATATTCTACACATAAAATTAGTTTCAATACTTACAAATAAAACAATCTTCTTTTAGTTTTCAAAGCTAATAAGGTGTTGACTATACTGAGGTTGTAATTTTTTCACAGGCAACTAAAACCAAACACATTAAGATTAAGATTGAAAAATTTTTCATTTTTACCTATTTTAATTATTATACTTATTTTATTCTAAAACAATTTTCTTTGAATCAATCACTTGAGCAACATAAATTCCTTTGGCCCCAAATTGATTCATTGCAATTTGAACCTTTTAAGATGTTACAGGTTGATTGTAAACAATAGCACCTGTTTGTGATATGATTTTCACATAATATCCACCCATTGCTAGATAGTTTCCATTATCAATTAATAAAATATCATTCGTAGGATTGGGATAAAACTTAATAGTGTTTATAGTGTTAACATAAAGACCCGCAGTAAATTTTACTTGTATTTTCAAAGTATCAAAAGTACTTCAAACATTGCCAATAGAATCTAAAACTATTGTAGATATTGAAGATGAACCTAAACAACCTTGAGGAGAAGTATAGTTATACTTAATTACTTTTTTACCTAATGTTGAATTAGATGGATTAAATACAGGACTGAAATTCCTTCTCCACTAAATGTAAATCCTGATGGATTTCCAACTAATTGAATAAAAGGATTGTTTTTTAAGGTAAATGGACTTTTATCTTGTAAAGTTTGTTGAGAAATTAAAGAGAGAAAATAAAATGTTTTTACAAAAACCGAATAAAACACTTGTTTTTAAGTGTTTTATTCGGTGGTTTTTGTGGAGCTGGAGGGGGTTGAACCCTCGTCCAAACATAGAATTTTCAAGGCTTCTACATGTTTAGTTTTTGATTAGTTTTCGATTGTACAACGGACAAAAACACCCAATATACAACTTATCTTCTGTTGTCTCATGCCTTCCACGAAGTAAGGTCGGCACTAGTCTTAAATGAATGATTCTCCCGGATTCCATGCCTAAAAGACGGAGGCAACGGAGGGAGAACTTGTTCCGCCTACTATGCTTCGGCTGGAATTAAGCTTTATCTATCTAATAGATTAAGCAGCAAGTGCGTATGACGTGTTGTCAATTATAGTTTGAGACAGGATATTAAAGAGCTCCACCTCAACGCTCTACATGCTTACACTTGACTATCGCTTATGCTGTCAAATCCAATACAGCCCCGTATTATATACAAATATAAGTACAATATATTGAAATACAGTCTTATTTTAGTTCAAATAAATTACAATTCTATCATCTTTAATTTTGAAAGATTGGATAGATTTACTGTAATTAAGAATTGTTTGTACAGTAAAATCTGTAGGAAGTATTGTAGTTTTTGTAATATCATTTTTTAAGTAATGTTTTTTCATAAGCTATCTAAGTTTCTTTAAAAAACGAAACTATGTTGAAATTATTGTATTAATAAGTAAAAAATGGATGAATCTTAAAAAGTTTCTACATTTGATGTAAAATGAATTGATATGCTAAATTTAAAAAATGCAATTTACATTGGAAGTAATAAAAGACCTAGTTTATACGATCTTACTTTACCAAACAATTTCAATGGGGATTTAATTCTATTTATTCATGGTTATATGGGCTTCAAAGATTGGGGGGCATGGAATTTACTTGAGGAATATTTTGTAACAGAGAATTTTGGTTTTTGTAAATTTAACATCTCTCACAATGGTGGTACAGTAGACAACGGCATAGATTTTCCAGATTTAAATGCATTTGCAAATAACACATACTCAAAAGAAGTATATGATGTACATGCATTAATCGAAGAAATAAATAAATACATAGATCAAAATACGCGTATTCATTTGTTAGGACATAGTCGCGGAGGAGGAATAGCGCTACTTAATTCAAATAACACAAAAATTACATCTATTATTACGTTAGCAGGAATATCTTCTGTAGCAAAACGTTTTTCAGATCAAGAAGTTCTATCAAAATGGAAAGAAATAGGAGTTAGACATACTCAAAATCAAAGAACTAAACAACTGATGCCGCACAACTATATACAATACTTAGATTTTATTGAGTTTCAAGATGAATTAAATATTGAGAAGGTATGTCGAGAATTACAGAAACCAAACCTAGTTATTCATGGTGATAATGACACTTCAGTGTCCATTGATGAAGGAGTTGAAATAGCGGAATGGACCAACTCTCCTCTCTACACTATTGAAAATGCTGATCATGTTTTTGGTAGCTCACATCCATGGACATCAGATAAATTACCAAAACAACTAGAAGAAGTATTCACCTTAATATGTACTTTTATAGAAAAACAAAGACCTATACAATTACCTCCTGAAAATCTGCATCTAGTTAATCAATTGGTTGCATTCAGTAAAATAGATGGAGAGACTAAAGAACTGGAATTTGAATTCTTATTACAAATTGCTGAACAATTAGGACTGTCTAAGAATGAATTAATTGAACTTTTTAAACAAAATATTTCTATTACACCTCCTCGCTTTGAATCAGATAGAATCATACAATTTTATCGTCTGTGTTTATTAATGTTTATTGACGGAGAAATCAATCATGAAGAACTTAAAGCATTAAGAAATACAGGAATACATATGGGGTTACATCCTAATGCAACTGAAGAAGTCATAAAACTCATACAATTATATCCTGGGAAAGGAATTTTAGCAGACAAATTAATACAGATTTTCCAAGTAAATCACAATTAACATGAGACTATTTATTATTGTAATTTTATTACTTGTTGGGTGTCAAAATGAAAACACCCCCCTCCCATCTAAACACTTAAAAGCAAAACAAATATTAACTGATAAAATAAAAAAAAGCAAGTTAAATAAGGTAACACCAACTTTGAATTCAGGTTTAAAGTATAAAATCGTCTTAGGGAGTACATATAATCAAAATACGAATAAAATTATAACAATAGATAGCACTTTATACAAAATAAACATTAGTATAAACTCTAAAAAAAAATATTCAATTCGTGATACATCAAACCATAAAATCTATCTTTTCAAAGAAAATGCTATCGAAATTACTATTAATGATAAATCCATTATAATAGATAAAAAAAGTATTAAACCACTTTACGAAAACAACAATACTTGGTATCATTCTAACTTTGCTAATTGTGAGATAATTAAAGTAGATAAAAAAAGTAAAACATTTTTTTTTAGTACGTTTTTCGGCTATAATCAATCTGATGCTGGTGAAGTTATTCAATTTTCAATTGATTCCGAAGGTAATTACAAGTATATAGATATAAGATCTTTAGAATTAGAATAATAGTTATTTAAATAAAACAATTAATGACTGCTTTTTTTAATAAATATCTTTTAGCGCTATTATTTATTTATTTATTTTCAACTGTATTAGGCAATACATATTTTGTAAGTAATTCAGGTAATAATTCAAATAATGGTTCTTACAAACATCCATTAAAAACAATTCAATTTGCAGTAAATAAATTAAAAAATGGAGACACCTGTTATATTAGACATGGATATTATTATGGAAATATATTCATCTCAAAAAATAATGTTAAAGAAAAAACAATTGTAATATCAAATTATAAGAATGAGCAAGTATTTGTATTACCTAAAAAATATAATTTCACTTGGATAAAACATAAAGGGAATATCTATAAAACGAAAATTTCAAAAAAAATAATTCAACTTTTTGAAAATAGAACTCCTAGTTTCCAAGCTTCTTTTCCTACAATAAGAGAGGGAGACATGAATAAAAAAAAGTGGGGAGATATATATTCATCTGAAGATAAAACTATTATATTCAATGGTATAGAAAAATTTAAAAATCTAAAAAACTGTACTTTTATTGGCTTGTGTGGTCGAGGATTAGTTTCATTAACTGGAATAGTGGAAAAATCTGAGAAAAATAAAATATTCATAAAGAACTCAGCTTTTTATTGGAATAAAATTCATAAGACCTCCTATCTTGGAATTGGAAAGGGGTATTTAATTGGAAACTATGAATTTTTAGATTCTCCAGGTGAATGGATACAGAAAAATGGATATCTATACTATTGGCCAAAAAATAAAGAAAATTTAAATTCACTCATAATAAAAACAACCGATACATTAATCGAGATTTATAATTCAAAAAACATAAAACTTAATGGGATAAACATTTTCGCAGGAAAATTTACAATTAATACTTCTTACAATATTTCTGTAAGTAATTCAAGCATAAAGTATCCAACTTCATTTTTTCAATTTGAATCTGGATTTGATCGATTTGGAGGAGTTATCAATCATATAGACTATAATTATTCAAATAATTGGCCTGGTAAAGGCATAGAGATAAATGGTGAAAATAACAAAATAATAAATTGTCATGTTAGTCATTCGTGGGGTGATGGAATTACATTGTTAGGTAATAAGAATACGATAAAAAATTGTGTTATTTCTGATTGCAACTGGATGGGAACAGATGCAGCAGCTATTAATGCTTCTGGTTTTGGACATATAATATCATCAAATACATTATTTAAAACGGGACGTTCTGTATTACTTCACAGAAAATTAAAATCAAGTAAAATCATTTTTAATGAAATATATCAAGGTGGGTTGTTATGTGATGATTTAGGATTGACATATACTTATGATACTGATGGGAATGGTACGGAAATCGCATACAATTGGCTTCATGATAATAAATCTCCTTACTATGGAGTCGGAATTTACTTGGATAATAATCACAAAAATTTCAAAATTCATCATAATGTAATTTGGAATTGCTTTGTAGGATTAACGATAAATCAAAAAGCGAGTAATGATAAAATTTTCAACAATACATTTTTTAATATAAAATATACAATGGGTTCTTGTTCACCAAACGGATTGAAACCTATATTAGAAAACATAATCACAGAAAATAATATTACAGAAAGTAATATAGAAGCAAGGGACTTTAAGGCATTTTACGGTACGCAAACAAATAATAATGTTTTTATACCGCAATTAAACTCAAAAATGATCAATTCAAGAGATAAACTATTCTCATTAAAAGAGAAAAAACTATCTACTTATGGAGCATATAATGTAAAGAATTACAACTGGAAAGCTGGTGCATTTGCACGTAAAGTTAATAGCCCAATTTATGAGTCACTTTTCGAAAGTATTGCATTTAAAATCATACTTTTTTTGACATATTTAATCTCATTACAAACTATATTAATTCATTTTTTTATTTCAAAAAAGTATGATTTAACAAGAGTCAAATTAATAATTATTTACTACGTGAAAATTTTATTCTCATTCATTGTATTAATTATATACACATACTACTATACAAATCAATACACATCAGATATTTATAAATATTTTGAAGATGCAAAGATTATATATAATGGTCTATTTTACAATAATCCAATTGAATATCTTCGATTTATTTTAGGGTTAGATTGTGATTCAACTACGTATAATGAATTATTATCACAAACAACTTATTTAAAAACAAATGAGATAGGGAACCTACTATTAATTAGGTTCAACGGTTTATTATTAATTTTTTCCTTTAATAACATATATATACAATCCTTGTTTTACGCATTTATTTCTGTAATTGGAAGTATATATTTATATCGTACATTATTCATATTATTTAATAATTCAAAAGCTATAATTATAGGTATAATAATAGTACCAACTGTTTTATTTTTTACTTCTAATGGATTAAAAGAATGCCTCCTAATTACAATTTTCTCATTCTATATTTATTACATTTCATATACTATCCGAATTAAAATAAGATATAAAAATATAGTGATTCTTATTGGTTTAATATATTTGATATTTTCCTTAAAACCATACATCATTTTGACAATTATACCAAGTTCTTTGTGTTGGTATATCGTATCAAAAATTAATTTTAATTACAAATTAACTAGTATTATTGTTTTCAATATTATATTTCTAATTACTCTATTAACAAATCCTTTTTTTGATATAAAATCTCAACTAATTAACATTCAAACAGATATTTTTAATGTAGCAAATGAAATGTTTGCACAAAGTAAAATTGAAATACCAGAACTATCTAACTCTATTCAATCATTCATATATACTATTCCAAATACTTTCATAAATATATTTTTCCAACCAACAGTATCCAATTGTCATTCAATATTTCATTGGTTAGTTATGATAGAAAATTTATTTATACTTTTCCTTATATTGTTATTAATACGTTTTCATAAAAAAATTAATTCTAATCAATATGACTTTTTAGGCTTTGTTATAACATTTGTAATATTATCCACACTTTTCATTGGTTGGACAAGTTCCATTATTGGTTCAATAATTCGATACAGAACTATTTCACATAATATATTTGTTCTTATTCTAATTTGTATTATTGATTGGGGAAAAATTAAAAATTATTTTAAACGGATAATATAAAATCTTCTAACACTTCTTATAAATCATGTTTTTGTTCAAAAATAAGTTTGATGCTTTTTTTCCATAACATGATTTCATTTTTCAATATATTTAAAATATAAAACACCAACAATCAAACATATAAACATTAATAAAATAAATTAGTTATTATTTTACGTGCTTATTTATAATTTAATTCTTTCACTATAATCAAATGAAGGTTGTACTTTTGTTAAAATTGTTAGAATGAAAATAAAACAAATTTATACAGGTTGTTTAGCTCAAGGTGCTTATTATATTGAGTCTAATGGAGAAGTAGCAATAATTGATCCATTACGTGAAATTGATAATTATATTCAAACAGCTAATGAAGATCATGCTACAATAAAATATGTTTTTGAAACACATTTTCATGCTGATTTTGTAAGTGGACATGTAACATTATCTGAAAAAACTGGCGCAGATATTATATTTGGCCCAACTGCATCTCCTTCATTTAAGGCATTGATAGCTGAAGATGGAGAAGAATTTAAACTTGGAAAATGTATAATAAGAGTTCTACACACTCCAGGACATACAATGGAAAGCACAACTTACCTACTCTTTGATGAAAATCGTAAAGAACATGCGATTTTTTCTGGTGATACTTTATTCTTAGGAGATGTTGGAAGACCTGACTTAGCACAAAAAGCAGCAAGTATGACACAAGAAGAACTTGCAGGTTTACTTTTTGATAGCTTACGTTCAAAAATAATGATTTTACCAGACGAAACAATAATCTATCCAGGCCATGGAGCAGGATCTGCTTGCGGAAAAAATATGTCAAAAGAAACGGTTGGTACAATTGGTGATCAAAAGAAAAATAACTACGCTTTAAGAGAAGATATGACAAAAGAGGAGTTTATAAAAGAAGTAACAGATGGACTTACACCTCCCCCATCATACTTCCCGTTAAATGTCATGTTAAACAAACAAGGTTATGAAAGTATAGATACAATAATAACCCGTGGCACCTTAGCACTTACCCCTGACAAATTTGAATCAATTGCAATGAATTCTGATGCAATCATACTTGATGTAAGACACGAAAGTGAATTTGTTAAATCACATATCCCTGGTTCAATTTTTATTGGAATTGCAGGAAGTTTTGCTCCATGGGTTGGTGCTTTATTACAAGATGTTCGTCAAAAAATCTTACTTGTTGTACAAGAAGGCAAAGAGGCAGAAGTAGTTACTCGTTTAGCACGTGTGGGTTTTGACCAAACTTTAGGTTACTTACAAGGAGGAATCGAAGCTTGGATTGCTTCTGGAAAAACTACTGATAACATGCGTTCAATTTCACCTGATACATTCAAAGAAACTTTAAGTAACAATACTCTGGTATTTGATGTCCGTAAAGAAAATGAGTTTACAAGTGAACACCTGCCCCATGCTAAACATACTCCATTAGACTTTATTAATGATTACATCAAATTATTTCCAACACAAGAACCTTTCTATATTTATTGCGCGGGTGGATATCGTTCGGTCATAGCTGCATCCATTTTAAAAGCGAGAGGATTTCACAATCTAATCAACGTAGAACAAGGATTTTCAGGAATAAAAAAAGCAGGAATTGAAACTACTCAGTTTATTTGTCCTTCTACATTAAAATAAAAACAAAATATTAACGTTATTTTCAAAGTGAAAAAAATAGTTGTCAGTTTTATTCTAGTATTGTTAACCTTATTTTTTACAATGAGTTGTAAAAAATCTTTAGGACTATCTAAAGCGAATGTTACATTTTCAGTAGATACCCTCGTATTCGACACTGTTTTTACTACTGTAGGAAGTTTTACGCAACAATTCAAAATATACAATCCAGACGCTAAAAATATTGTATTAGAAGAAGTAGAATTGATGGGCGGATCCAAATCGCCTTTCAGAATAAATTTGGATGGAAGTTCTGGAACTAACTTTACCAACTTAGGAATCAACGGAAAAGATAGTTTATTTGTTTTTGTGGATGTTAAATTAGGTGTGAATGGCAAAAACTTACCAACTATAGTTGAAGATTCAATTCGCATACGCACCAATGGTAAAGACCAATATATGAACCTAATGGTATGGGGACAAGATGCTTATTTTCACTATAAAGAAGTTCTTAAAGAATCAGAATGGAAGAGTGATAAACCCCATGTAATAATTGATTATGCAGCGGTAGATTCAGCAAAAACATTAACTATTTCAGCAGGAACTAAAATTCATCTTCATAAAAACGCACTCTTATATGTATATAAAGGTAGTTTGAAAGTGGAAGGAACAAAAGAGCAACCAGTAATTTTTCAAAGTGATAGATTAGATGTGTTTTACAAAGATATATCAGGTCAATATTATGGTATTTATTTCAATCAAGCATTACCATCTAAAATAAACTATGCTATTATAAAAAATGGTACATCGGGAATACATATGTATAGTCAGGATAATAAGAATACTAAAGAGACTTTGATATTAACGAATACAATTATTCAAAATAATTCAAGTTACGGAATTTATTTATTTTCAAACCCATGGATAAAAATGGAAAATTGTATTATTTCGAAAAATGATGTCTATGGTTTATTTATACTTCAAGGTGCATTAGTAGATATTAACCATTGTGATATATTAGGGTATGGTAAAACTTCAGAAAACGCAGCAGCACTTGCTTTAAAAAATTATTACACTAATAATGATGATAAAATAACCTACGTCTCTCCTATTAAGGGGTTTATTAGAAATACTGTTATTTACGGATATAGAGACGACGAGATTATCTATGACACATTAGAATCAGAGGCTGTAAATACTTTATCATATAATACTTGTTTAATTAAATCAACCATTAGTAACTCGTTACCACAATTTATTAAAACATTATGGAATTTAGATCCTGATTTTAAAGAGATAAATAATTATAATTTTAATTTCGGATTAACTTCTCCTCTAAATAATAATGGAAATCCAAACTATTTGATTCCTTTTGATATGAATGGAAAACCTCGATCAATTACAACACCAGATATAGGAGCAATAGAAATCGACTAATCTAAAACTATGAAATATAATTTATCAGAAATAACAGAACTTATTAAAAATCGAAGAACGATTTATCCTGAGCAATTTAGTACCCGAAAAGTACAAAAAGAACAAATTGAAGCTTTGCTAAACAACGCTATTTGGGCGCCTACCCATGGAAATACACAGCCATGGCGTTTCACAGTGTTCATGGAAGATTCTAGACAATCTTTGGCTGATTTTTTGGTTCAACTATATATAAATCAAACACCTAAAGAAGAACAAAAAGATCTGAAATTAGCAAAAATGTTAAATCGACCTATGCAGGCTTCAGCAGTAATTGCAGTATCTATGCATCGAGATGAAACTGAAAAGATAAGAGAAATTGAAGAAATTGAAGCTGTTGCATGTGCGATTCATAATATACAACTAACAGCAACTGCATATGGGATTGGATCTTATTGGTCAACATCAAAATTAATTTATACAACTGAAATGAATTCATTTTTAGGGTTGTCAATGAATGACAAATGTTTAGGGCTAATATATATTGGTTACCCTGCAATAGAATGGCCAAAACAACACAGAAAGCCAATAGAATATTTAACAACTTGGAAATAAAATAATGAATTTAATAAAACTGTTTATTTTCCTGTTTTCATCCATTCATTTTGTAACCTACTCACAACAAGAACAAATTAAAGGTGCATATTTTGGATTTCAATACAAACCAATTATTGGTGCAGATTATATAGGTTCATCTACATTAAATCTAAATAACAATTCATATCAAAGTACATTTAAACAAACTATAGGATATTCTTTTGGAGGGATAGTAAGGATTCCAATAAGTAAATTTATTGCTATTGAAACAGGAATAAATCAAATTAAAAGAAATTATATAGTAAACTATCAAATTACTAATTCTATATTATCTGTTTCGAAATCTCTTTCATTTTTAAGCTTCGATATTCCAACTAACATTTTATTTTTTAGTAAATTATCAAATAAATTATTTCTTAACTCAGCATTAGGTCCGTCATTTGTATTTAATCCATCAAACGTTGCTTCACAATTAGTAACAAATGATTCAATCATTTTTAAAGCGGAAGGTAGGAGACGAAGTATCTTTTCGATAGAATTAAATGCAAATGTTGGATTTGAATATCGAACATTAAGGAATGGCTACTTTTATTTAGGAACTTCTGCACGTATCCCATTTAAACCTATCTTTGATGTAGCTACAATGTATCAAGTTAATGGAATGAAAAATATAATGATTGGTAGTTTAAACGGCGCATATGTTTCTTTTGATTTTCGTTACTTCTTCCCTATTATAGAAAACAAAGGTATTCAATTCCAAAAGGGACCTGTAGATCAATAATTAAAAAAATGAATATAAATCAACTTATAGAAAAATTGGAATTACTTCCTCATCCAGAAGGTGGCTACTACAAAGAAACTTACCGTTCAGTGGAAACATGTTTGGATAGAACACGCAATGTTAGTACTTCCATCTACTTCTTACTAACATCAGACAATGTATCTCATTTTCACCGTATCAAAAGTGATGAAATATGGTACTTCCACGCAGGAAGCCCATTGGTAGTTCATACATTAACTAATATAGGACACACAAAACATCTCGTTGGAAATGATATTCTTGCTGGACAAACACCACAATTATTAGTACCTAAAAACACAATTTTCGGATCTTCTGTATTGGAGGAAAATAGTTATTCATTAGTTTCTTGTTCAGTTGCTCCTGGTTTTGATTTTGCTGATTTTGAATTATTTTCAAAAGAGGAATTGATGAAAACATACGGAGAATTTGAAGAGATAATCACTGCTTTGACGTAGTTGAATTGTAACTAAATTAACATACTAAAATTGTTTTTACGACCAAAAAGAATTAAATTCGTATAAAATTGTTTTGTTATGAAAATAATTAAAAAAAGAGCATCGATAAAGAATTCAACTCTAATTGAAATCAACGATTTTAGACAGAAATC
>CANGHE010000079.1 GCA_947453545.1 Flavobacteriia bacterium | reverse complement strand
GTAAATTTTTAGGGTCTCGATTTTGCACCTTGAATTTTGAAAAAGAATGAATAATTTGATGGGTTGTAAAAAGAAAAAACCCCGAAAATCATAGGATTTCGAGGTTTTTGATAACTTTTGAAATTTATTTCGCGGAGAAAGAGGCTCCGTAACCCTTGTATTTTTATCAGTGTTTTCAGTACTTCCCGATTTGTAAATCGCCATAGGGTAACCTATAGGGTAACTACTTTTTTTAAGGTCAAGTTTGCACCATAACAAACGTACAAAACTTATCCTAAATAATAATTATTTTTTTAACTTTTTTTAATTTAATTTTGGTGATAATGTAAATTCATTTCTTGAATAATTCATTGAAGCGCTTTCGCTACTTGAATCTTCAATAGCTTTATATTCACCATTAAAATCAGGCAAGTTATTAGATTTAATATTTTTTACATTAGTTAAAATAATATCACCAGAATGATTTGTATCCCAATTTCCTGTTGCATAACACATCACTAACTCTAAATTTGAAAAAGTATTATTTAATTGATTTTCAGAATTTTCATAATTACTAACCAAACCGACAAAATTATTATTTGACATTAATTCAGGATTAATCTTAGCAAACTCAAAAAGATAATTAAAATTTATTTGAACATCTTTTATCTTGTTTAATTCCTGAAGAGTGTAATTATTAGGATTAATTTTATTCATTAGTGAAATTACTTCATTTCTATTATCATTTAGAAATTTAATTCCCTGAGGGTCTACAAAGGCATTTCCTTTTAATGTATTAAGCAAATTCCCTATTAAATCATTTCTTCTTTGGAAAATTGACATAACATTTCCAAATTCATGATCATGATTTTGACTAATTTTAACAACACCATCTTCAAGAAATTCAAAGAGGTATTTGTTTTTTTTATTGGAACTCTCTAATGTATATTTTCCATTTGGTTTAATTTTACTCCCACAAGAAAACAATACTGTAATTATTAAAAAAAACAATATTAATTTTTGATTTTTTGTTTTCATAATTTTTTGATTTAAAATTTTAATTATTAATTAGTTTAATATTTTACATTTTTAGAAATTTCTAAGCTAGAAAAAGTTTCTTGATTTTACTTTTTTACTTCATTAATTTATAAAAAATAAACACCATTCTTTTACCATCTGGGTTGTCAAAGTTGGTGAGTAGTTCCATGCTTTTCACAAAACCCATTGCATTTTCCTTAATAGATTCGATAGTTTCTACTGCTGAAGTAGCTGGCTTATCTGTTGATTTGCTTTCGGTAGTTTTAATAACCAAATCCGATGAAATAGTAGAACCATTAAAGAATATATTAGCTTGGGATTGCCCTTTAACCTGCGCCACTCTATTCATCATAGCTTCATTAGGGTATTTGCCTTTTTCTAAGGATAAAACCGAAATAAAGTATTGGTGGTCATAATCATCAATAACCTTAACTCCCTCAAAAGGTGCAGAATTATACATTCTTTTAATAAAGTTGGTTAAAGATATTTTATCATCGTTATTGCTTTGGGAAAGAGAAATGTTAATTGATAAAAGTAAAATAAATGCAAATATTCTTTTCATAATTTTAATAATCTGTGTTTTTGTATTTGTTTTATTGCATTTCCAATAATTTTAAATTCTTCAAATGAAAAATAGTTTGTTTTTGCATTATTACACCAATAACATGCTAAACAAAGATTTTCTAATATACTATAATTGGTAATATTAGAGTCTTTTCTATCTAGTTCTAAACTAAATCCTCTTTTACCACTTCTTGTGGATTTAGGAAATTGTTCGCTTAATTTTATACTTTCTAAATTTGTTAAACCACAATATATACAACAACTATTTTGGAATAAAAACCATCCTTTAAAGACATCAAAAGAAGTATTTTTCAAATCTGATTTTGACAATTGTAGCTTTCTAATGTTCTTATCATCTAAAGTTTTATAAATAACAGGTCTTCCTCTTTTTTTCATCTTGTTATCTTCTATAAAGCCAAAACCTATTGAATTTAGATATTAAATGAGTTTTTCCTACTGGATTTTTGGAATTAAATATAAAATCAATAGTTTCAAATTTAATATTGAATTATTGCATAGGTTTATTTGTACCAGCTAGTATATTATTATTTGCATGATTATTGAACTTATCAACCGACGATATCGGATTAGGCACAACAGCTCTTACTTGTTCTCTCATAGAATAAATTAGCACAGGATTTTGTTGAACTATAATGGAACTCTCTTCTGGGCTTATACTTTTCCATTCATTAATTACACCTATAATGAATCTTTGTCGTGTTGTGTTATTAATTGTAAAAAGTGTCAATGAATCATTCTCATCTCCAATATTAAAATTTTTATTAATACCCTCTAAATAGCCATAGTGGTATTTTTTGCCATCTTTATCAAGAAGAACATGATTTTCTGAAAACAACCATTCTTCAAAACCAAAACCAAATTCACATTCGTGAGTATTTGTGTTTCTTGATTTGCCATAATGGCCTGAAGGTAATTGCCATTCTCTATTATTGAAAGTTAATCTAGTGTAAATCATCGTATTTAATTATTAAAAAGACCTTACAGCCCTAGTATGATTAGTTTTGCTATACTTATCCATCATACTAAATTGCCCGTTTTTAAACCACAAGTACCATGCATATGAATTACTTTCTTCATTAGTCCAATACATCGTCCATTCCATACTATCATATTGTCCCACATAAAAATTTCCAATTCCCTTAAAAAATAAGTTTTTATAAACTAATTGAAGTTCTTCTTTTGTAGGCATTCGCCAATCGTTAAACCCATTTTGTTTTAATTCACTGCATGCAGATTTAGCTTCAATCCAAGTTAAATCTTTTTTTAAATCATAGGTAGACACTATCAAACCATGACCATTTTTCTCATACAAAACGTATCCCCCGTATTTGAAATTAGAAACTATACCTCTTGGTTTAACTGAATAACCTTTTAACTGTTCTATTTCACTCAAAGTTCTTTTATCAGTATAAGATATATTTGCTACTATCTGATTTTGTTTAGGAAAAACAATTGACTCATTAATGTACTCATTAATTATACACAAATCGTGACCATCTTTACCTTTCGTATCTAGGTCATTTCTATAAAGAGCATGATAATCCTCTATATGTCCTCCGAATTTTTCATCTAAACCAGAGTTTATAGCAAAAAGTCTAATGTAAAACTCCCAATTACTTATTAGCGATTTTATTAATTTTATTGAATTTTCGTTTCTTAAATTAATTTTTATATCTTCGACATTAATTGAAAATACTTTTTTATTCAATTGTTTATATGATTCTACTTCTGATTTGCTTAGTGAAAGTGAAGATAGTATGCTAAAAAAATAATTTGTACAAAAAACCATGTTCTTATTAGCTGTAGCAGAAATCATTAATGGGATTTCCCAATTTTTACTTTCTGAATCTATGGATTTTGGCTCTCCAGCTTTAATTGTATAATCAAATGAAATTTGCATAGTCTCATGCAACAATTCGAACATTCTGTTAATTGAATTAATTTCTCCCTGCTCGTTTAATAATTGCTGTTTAATATTTAAAGCAAAAAGTCCTCCTTTAATTTCTATGGCAATACCCTTTGCTTCAACAAAACTTATTAATTTGCCTATTGAAACATTTGCATTAAGAAAAGTTTCCCATGTTCCGTTAGGTAATTGAGATTCATTCAAAATTTTAAATGATTGGATATTTCCATTTACAACTGATGTAATTTGGTCAGAAATTAATTTGTTATTCAATATTTCTGTTTTGGAAGAAATAAATGCACCAAATGCTTGCTCAATTGCAGAACGCAAAGCATTGGTTTTAGCATCTTCAATTGTTTTACCAGTTCCTGAAACAGTAAGTGAAACTGTTTTATCTTCTTGAGCATGAATTGGTTGCTGTGAAAGTATTAAAACATAAGTAATTAATATTGATTTTAGAATTAATTTCATATAATTTAGAATAAACAGATGTTTTCAAGATTAATATTGAATAAATCATTATTTATTATTTTGATTTTTATAAGTATTTTTAAAATTTTAATAACTTACAAAAATCTTAAAAGTTAATAGTTTTAAATTGAAAAATTAAATTCACTTGCTTTACCTACAACTTTCATATGGATTATCATCATCTCTATCTGGATTTGTAATAATTTCACCTTTTTCATCATGAAAGACTTCGTTAGTGTAATCATTTTTATTGTATTGCATAAAATATAAATTTCTATTTTTTATTATATCAAAAAAATTCATTTTTTTGATTGAAAAAGTAGAAATTTTTTCAAGTTCGCTCAAACTAAATTTTTTATCAAAACAAAATTCAGCCGATTTGAATTTAGAAATTAATGTCAATTTACTCCATTCCTGTAAATCTCTTTGAGAAGTCCAATCAGATGAAATAAATTTTGTAGAGTTGTAATTTTCTTTTTTATCTGTAGAAACATCTTCAAATAGTAATTTAAAATCTCCATACTCATCAATTTTAGCATTGATAATGGATTCCGCTCTACTTCTTATTTTTACAATTTCACCACTATTTGTAAAAACACCAAATGAATTTGTTGTCATCAATGAAGCTCCAATAAAAAAGTTATGTAGATATAACATCGAATAAAAACTTCGGAGTTTGTACAATTTATTATCAATAATAAAAGAATAAGATTGTTTTCCTATGTTTTCAATTTCTGATGCTTCTGCTTCAGTCAAAGCTATTTTGTTAATCGTAGAAATGAAATAATTCATTAAATTTTCATAGTTTTTATTTTCAGCTGTGGAAATTCTAAAATTGACTCTATATTTATTAGTATCTATATTTAATCGTGGTTCTGAAACAGTTAAATTATAATCATAAGTATCTTTTAGCATATCAAATAATACTATGCATAATCTCCCAATGGCTATGTATTCAGCTTCTTCATTTAATTCTTTTAATTTAATATTCATTGCAAACATACCACCTTTAAATTCAACTGTAACACCCTTGCTTTCAGCAAAAGTTGTTAATTTAGAAATGGAAACGGTTGCATTTAATGTCATTGCAAACCCATTATTAGGAATTTCCACTTGTGAAATAATTTCATATTTTTCTATATTACCGTTTGAAATAGAAACGATTTCATCCTTAACCAAATTATCATTCAATATTTCAGTTTTTGAAGAAATGAATGCGCCAAATGCTTGTTCAATAGCAGAACGTAAAGCATTTAATCTTGCTTCTTCAAGGGTTTTTCCAGTTCCAGAAACTGTAAGCGTTACTGTTTTATCATCCGAAGTGCTTTTTGGGGTGTTAGTGGTTTCAGCAGTTTTATTTACGGTTTCCGTTTTATCCACGGCAACTGTATTGTTTTCAATTTCTTTAACACTTTCTTTTACTTCTGGATGTTTATTCTTATATACCAGTAAATAATCACTCATGGATTTAATATATGTTTCTTTATTTGGTATTGCATATGAGGTACTTTTCGCAAAAACTAATAGTTCAAATACTTTATCATATCCTTTTTGAGAATCTTTTTTTGCATATTCATCGCTAGAATATACATTTGAGGAATACATTAAAGCATAAAACTTAAGTTCATCATCCATACTACCATATTTTCCTGATAATATTTCAGAAGTAAGTACTTCTAATTTTTCAATTTTTCTTTTATTATAAAAATTATTCATATCCGCTATAAGAGATTTGTTATCTGTTATTTGGGAAAATGCATTATTTGTAAAAATTATTATTAATAGTAGAACGATTTTTTTCATATTGTTTAGGTTATGTTTTATTAGATTTAGTATTTATCTCCAAATTATATTATTGTAAGTAATAGTTTTCGGTTGGTTTTTGGCATATTCAACAGCAACTTCTTTAAAAGCATCTATCCGCTTTTTTTCTAACTCCATTTTATCATTATATTTTTTCAATGCTATTTCTAATCTGGCTTTTTCATCTGCTTTTATTTTAGCTGTAATTTCTTTTGCAAAACTTTCTGTAGCACCATAACAAGAAGCTTTTGGGTTTATATCACTAATTACTGCAATAACTTCTTCGGCTTGTTTTATTGTTTGCTGTCCTGACCATAGCATTTTAGCTTTTGATAATTTAGTTTTACAATCGGTGTCAATTTTTTGTTGAAAAAGAGTACCAACTAATTCCGTAGTTTTAAAATAACAATCTTTACATACCTCAGGAACAAGAGACAATTTATAAATAGCTTCATCATACTTCTCTTGCTTAGCTAATGTTTCGGCATCTTTAATAATAAAATCACATTGGGTAGCATAGTAAGAAATTATTTTGTTTTTTCCTTCTTCTAAAAAGGCTTTTATGTCCTTATTCTTTGGGTTGATATTCTTAATGGCATCAATCAACGCCTTGTTTTCATTGGTTCCAACCCCCTTTACACTTACAATTGTATTAGAAAATGCAGTATTGGTAATAGCATCACCTACAAACAAGGTTACTTCAATGTTTTTGGCAATCATTTGCGGAGGTCCTGAAATAATGTCTTTGGTCGTAACATTCAATACGGCTGTAATAATAAATCTTGGGTTTGCTGTACTTCCACCCATACCGTTGTTGGTGGTAATTTGGCTCAACTTTGTTTCCAAAGCTTTTTTAGCTTCGGCTGGAATAGAATTATTATCGGGCAAATAAGAGTTTAAAACAATACGACCAAAGTCGTCTAATTTTACTTGAGCAGTTCCATTAAATTGAAATGCGATAAGAATTAGTAGAATAAGTTTTTTCATAATATATTATTTTTCTCCCAAGACCAGAATTGCTTCTCCAAGTCCACGAGTCATTAGTTTTACTTCAAAATTATAAGGTGCTGCTTTCAGAAATTTTTGCAATTTCTTTCCAAAATCCCTTGCATCCAATGCTTTATTTTTATCATCATATAAAGGGATACGAACTTGCTCAAAACGAATTACACTCTCTGAAGCATCGGTCTTGTTAAAACGTCCTTTAACCGTGTTTTCATCCATCCATTTTGTAATATGGTCAGTAATTTCTTCACCATCAATTTCAGTTTCTAAATTTTTATCCCAACTGTTCCATTTTTTTATAGTCAAACGAACTTCTCTACCATTGGCAAACATATCATCAAAATGAGATTGCAATTGTGCAGCAAAAGTGTCTATGTTAGCTAGAATGGCATTTTGTAATAATACAGGAACAATATCAGTATTGTTTGGTGTTCCATTCCCTGTAGAAGCAGCAATTCTTTTGCTTGTGTAGGCATCAAAAGCTTCTAGCACAAAAGAAATTACTTTTCCTTGTTCCGTTTTAGAAACTTTCCACCATATCTGAATAACAATATCGGCTTTGGCTCTGTTTTTTAATTTATCCAAAGGACTTTCAGACAACCCAGCTCCAGAAGTTGTACTTGTGGTCATGTTGTCTTCTGCCGCTTTTTGTTCAATAGCTTTTAACTCTTGTTCGGCATCTTTAAGAGGAAAACCTCTATCGATCATCAAAGAACCAATTTTACTAATCACCTGACCAATTTCACTATCTTCTTGGAAGGCTTGTTTGTAATTCGGCACTTTTTGTTTTGTGCCTTGATTATCAAACTCGGTCATAAAATACCTTTGTTCACACCAGTTATCACTTGGCAAAATCATTAAGGTTGGTTTTTTTGCCTGTGAATAGGTGGTAAAAGAAATGACCCAAAAGCCAATTATCATTAATAATGTCGTGCATTTTTTCATAATTAGAATCCTGTATTTAGTGATTTTATAATTTTTTGTTCCTCAAGATATTTTCGTAATTGGTCTTTATTTACCATTATTTCAAACTCTTTTATAGTTATTTTCTCTGTTTTTACATTGTAAATATCTAATGAGTTCCTTACAAATGTTTTCCATTTTCCATTTTTTGAAAAGAAATCACTCTCAATTTTTTTGAAATTATCAATATCTGTTGTTCCTTTAAGGAGTGGCTTTTGTGTAGGGCAACTGGTTGAGGAATAGCCAGAATATAATAAAGCTTTAATAGCATCTTTGCTTGCATCTACTATTTTAAATTTAGTAGGCTTTACATAATTCATTAACTTTAATTTCACATATCCTTCATTTTCAACACTAATACATTCTATGCTGTAAAGCTCTTTTTGCGCATTGGAGGTGAAAAGAACGAAAAACATTATAATTAATAAGTAGGTTTTTTTCATTTTTAATATTTTTTTTCAAATTTAATAATAGTGTAAAATAAAATGTACATTTGATTTATAAACGACAAATATCGACGTGTATAAATGAAGCAAATTGTTAGATTACAAGAAATTTATAAAATTTTATTAGCAAAAAAAGTCAATCAAGCTGAAATTATTTTAAGTTTAAAATCAATTGGCATTGAGATTAGTATTAGGCAATTGCAAAGAGATTTGCAAGATATTTATCCAATTTTGAACAAGAATGAAAGCTTAATAACTTCAAGGAATTCTAAAAGGATAAAATATTTTTTCATAAAAAGTAATCTAAGAAATAATAAAAAATCAACTGTAAAGTACAGTGAAATAAGAGCAACTAATTTTTTTGAAGCAAAATTAAGTACCTTAAATAAAAAAATTATTGAAAAATTTAATTATGCAATTGAAAACAATTCTTCGGTTTTAGTTAGTAATTTAATTTATGATTCTACTGGAGATAATTTTTCATTTTCTGAAAGTATAATAAGTTTCAAGCCTATTGAAATTATTTTTCATAGAGGAACTAATTATGTAGCGGGTTATAATATTGAAAAAAAAGTTATCCAGGTGTTTGAAATTAGTCAAATAAAAAATATAGAACTAATAGATGACGATATAAAATACAATAATCTTAAAGAAAAATTAAATCAAGAGTTAGTTAAACGATTCGGTATTTCAAAAAACATTAACGAAGATATTTATTTTATTAAATTAGAATTTTCATCAGTGACAGGAAATTTTATAATGAATCATTTTTGGCATGAAACACAATCTTTTAAAGTTTTAAAAGGTAAAGTAATTATGACTTTACACTGTGGAATAAATAGGGAATTAATGGGATGGTTGTTTTATTGGATGTATAATGTAAAAATAATTGAACCTAAAATTCTACAAGATTATTATAAGAAAACTATCAATGAAATTAACAAGTTAAATGGTGATAAACAACCACTAGTTTATAAAAATATTTTTAATGATAGGAAATAATCATTTTTACAAGGATTGTTTCAAATAAAAATCAAAGTGATGTTCCTGATTTTTCATTCAAGGCCTCCATTGTATTGTAATGAAGGTTATTTTAGCAAATTATTGCTTGGTTTGAGAAATACTTAATAGTCTAATTGATCAAAATTATAGACTCTTAAATTGATTATTTAGCTTAAATTAGTTCATGAAATAATAAATATTGAGAAAATGAAATACGTAGAACCTTGTTTAAATTGTAAGTTTTTATTGGAGTATGGTTGCCAAGCATATCCAGATGGAATTATAGACGAGGCATTAAATAAAAAAGTACTGAAAAAAATAATAATTTAATAGTGTTTTTAATTCAAATCCAAATAGAACGAATAGAATTAATTTACATGTTTGTACCATAACAAACGTTTTGTTAGATTAAAATCTAAAATTTACATTTGGATGCCTTAAAATTACTTCCAAATTCTGTTCTATTTCTTGAAAGCCAAATTGATCTTGAAGTAATTTTGAAATTGCATGTGTGATTGGAAAATTTGATTGTCTATCTTCAAATGTGTAATTTGGAAAAAAATTTCTATTTACATTTGCCCAATTTCTGATTGTTATTCTTTCTAATCTATTATTTAAATTGTATTCAATGTAAAATTTTCTATTTGCCATATTATATTAATTTTAGTTACTCTTTATTTCGGATTTCAATTAGATTAAATCTTACAAACTATTTCATATACCTTGAATTAAAGTCCTTAACCCTTATAGGGGCTTTTCCCTTTTCATAATAAACTTCAATTTCATTTTGTTTTTTATCGTGAGGATTAAATGCGGAAATTTTTCTATCGTTAATATTGATGTCATTATCGTCATTATCTACATAATAAAAGGAATCATATTCTTTTGTTACAATGCTTCTAAAATGAATTCTATTTTTTTCATTAACTGTATGCAGAAGTATTTGACTTCTTTTTGCTCCAGTGCCATATACTTGTCGAAATATAATTAATTCATTTTCAATGTCAATTTCTGAATCATTTAATTCTTTTAGTTCTTTTTCAATTTTTGATTCGAATTCTTCCATTAATTCGGAAAATGTTATTTCACCATAATCTTCTAACCAATGTTTAATATCCTTTAAAGTTTTAAGATAGGTACCTCTAGGGAGGCTAACCTTTTTTCTTTTGTTAGATTTTTTTGATTCTAATACAAGAGATTGACATTGTGAATAAAATAGAACACAAAACCTACCATTTAATAATTTAAACGATTTATTATTAAACTTTGTTTCAAATTTATTATTAATATTTTTTTCTATTTTATCTAAATCACTAGACTTTAAGTTTTCTTTAATTAATAGAATAAAATAGTAAGTTTCTTCCACAGATTCATTGTTTATCTCATCCAATTCTAATATTGGATTTTCATTAAGAATCAAATATTCAATAAATCTTTTATTGCCATTATTTTCAATAAAATACACATGGGTATTTTCAATTAATCCTGGATTATTAAACATTAGTACAGAATTTAATATTTCCGTTTGAAAGTAATTTTCATTAAATCTTTTATTCTCAATCATAAAAGAAGCTAATCTCGATGACCCCAGGTTGTTAGTTAGATTCAATGCAATATATTCAATTTCCTGCATAGCATTTTTTTTGTAAAACTACAAAATTAAGTTTAATTTTAAAATATTTAGATAAGTTAATATTTTGTTAAATAACTAATTATTTAATTTAGATATAAATTAGATTGGTACATTTGCCTCATCAAACAGTAAAACTATGGCGACAATCCAACATCAATTAATCAAAACAAATCAACACTACATCCCATCATGGGATATTAATTATCTATTGGTTGGCACATTTAATCCTAGTGGAGGAGAACATGTAAATTATTATTACGGTCGTAAAACAAATATGACTTGGAAATTAATTTCTACCATTTTTGGAGAGGAGATTAACCCTAATAATTCAAATTTTATTGGGCTACTAAAAAAACACAAGATTGGTTGTATTGATTTAATTTCAAGTGTTACTTGCGATGAAGCAAAGATTCCACAAATTATTGGAAATGGATATTCGGATTCGAAAATCATCAATAAAAAAGCACAGAGAGAATACAATACTTCGAATATTAATCAATTAACTAAAAGTAATCCTAATCTAAAAATTTTTTCTACTTGGGGTAAAGGTTCCAACCTTAAAGAATGGCGATTAGAAGTGGAAAAAATCAAAATTAATTCAAAACTATTATCACCTTCGATGGCGGCTAGAGTTCCAAAAGGAGTGAACAAGTTTGAATATTTACTTAGAGATTGGCAGGTAAATTTTAATTTATAACATGTTCGTAAATGTTTCGAAATTTAAGTAAAGTGTATTAGACACACGAGTAGACGCGCTAACCCAGTGTTAGTGGATTTAATTAATCTGTGAAGGTGCAAGTCCTTCATCTTGTACTAATTTTTTTAAAAATCAATTTTATGAAAAATAAAAACTCCGACAAGCTGCAGTGGATTGAGTATGTTATTACAGAATCATTCGGAAAGGAATCAAAAAATGATGCCTTATTAGCAGTACCTGAAATTCAAGAATTGCTTAGTTTTTTCAAAATAGGAATTGATGAACTGGTCGTATTGTCATTGCTTATCGATGGTGGTATTC
>CANGHE010000078.1 GCA_947453545.1 Flavobacteriia bacterium | reverse complement strand
ATTACCTTCAAAAGGAATGGTTCTACACTTGGTGAAAATCCAGAGAGAATCATTATAATACGCTAATCCTTCAGCATCAAAATTTTGTTCCGATTGTGCAGGAGGAAAAGAGAGTTGATTATCATAACTATAGGTAATAATCTCTGCTTTAACACTTTGTTTTTGCAACAAACCAACGCCTGAAATCTTATATATTTTTAAATCCTTACGCTTATTATTGTTATTACCTATATCACCAATATATATATTCCCTTGATTGTCATTCGTGATATCTTCCCAATCTTCATTTAGAGCATTTTCAATAAAAAGTGTGTGTACCAACTTACCTCTTAAAGTAAAAAAATAAAGTAATGGTTTGTCTCCGCTATCATTATGGGTAATCAATAAGGTATCATAATAAAAAGCTAAACCAGATGATTCATTAATTTCTGTAGATAACTTTGAAAGCTTTCTTATTTTTTGCCCTAATACACAAAATGAAATATTAAAAACAACAATTACAACTAGCCATTTCATAAAATCTCAGATATAGAAAAATTAAAACCCTTCATAAATACGCATATTAATTAATTGAATTATCTCTAAATGAAGTCGGAACGAATGCTGGAACCAACTTAACAACCAATGGAAGTAATACAGATCCTCCAGGAATTATAAAAACAACTGCTGATGGAATTACCATTGCTAAGTCCATTAATTGAGATCTTCTTTCTCCTTTTTCAATTAAAGATAATTTAGTGTGAAAAGATTTACCTATTAATTCACATAAATGAGATGTTTCATGACACTCATTTAAAAACTTATATGAATTTCTTTTTCTCACTTTTTTCCATGTTCCCTTGAATTCTGTTTTCCATGAAAACCAAAAAGAATGTTGTATTAATTCTAATTCATCATTAAATTTTTTAGGTAGAGTGATTTGTTCATCTAACAAATTAACCTGCTCATTTTTTGATATAAAACCGTCACAGGCAAATATTTCAACTTTAATTTTTTCTAAATATCGATTTAAAAATAAGCTAGTTAAAACTCCAAAATTGGGCTTGACTTTATAATTTAAATAATCATTTTTTTTAGTAAATTGAAATAATTTAGAGACACTTAAACTTTGTTTAACCAAAGCCAAAAATCGTGTTTCTTCCTTCGATATAGTATCATCAATCAAAGCGGCATATATTGAATAGTCATAAAAATATTGATCTAATTCATCTTTTGGATACTCATTTAAAGGAATATTAGTGTGTAAGAATTCATTAAATAAAATGATATCTAAATAGGCCAATGGGCTCATTTCATAGGTATACCACCTATTACTTAACTTTCTTGACTTAATATCAATTCGCTTTTTAATTACCCTTTCTAATTTCTCATTATCTGATTTATTAAATAAAAATAGATCCTCTTGAGAGTCATAAAACGATATTAAAGAGTTTACAAAATGCTCTGGAGCTTGAATTGTATCATTATGATATTTTCTGAATGTATACCATAGCACCTCAAACATCCATAATTTTTGTTTTTCTTTTTTAGTCCAAAAAACATCCGATATATTCTTTGCAAATAAAAATGCGGATGGTGATTTAAAGGGTACAATTAATGTGTCTTCCACTCCATTTACCCCTATGTTTTTTGAAATTACACCTTTATTAACAAGATCAATGTATCTCGATATCCATCCTTTAGACCCTGGATATAAATTAGTTATTACTTTCTTGTTAATGGTATCTTGCTGACTATATCCCAAAAAAACAATACTGATAAAACAAATTAATATGTATCTCATCACTTAGAATCTATCTCATTATCCCTAAAAGCAGAGGGTATCAAATCAGGTATAATTTTTAATACTATCGGTAACAATAATGCCCCACCAGGTAACATAAAAATTGCAATTGCTGGCATCGTTTTAACTAAATCCAAAAATTGAGTTTTCACTTTTTCCTTTTCTTCTTTCGTTAGTTCTTCTGTAGTCGATTTTTTAATTAATAATACCAATTCCTTACTCTGTTTAAGTTCTGTAGCTAATTTATCTTTGTTACGTCCCAATATCTTAATCCATCGTTTAGACACATTACCATATAGATGCTCTACAGCACTTCTATTCTGTAAAAAAGCAATCTTATCTGTATGATTTAATACAAACTGCTCAATAGTTACGATTGTTTCATCTAATTCGACATGAGGAATATGCAGAAAATCACAAAAACGAAATAAAAAGTCTTTTTCTGAAACCAACGTTTCTTGATTTGTATACAATGTCAAAACTGATATATCAATCAAGAAACGTTTAAACATCCAAATATGAGAGAAAATTGCAGACAAATCAGATAAATTAGCACCATTTTTAACATAGTAAAGTGCTTGTTTTTTACGCTGTTCATTTAAATTCGCTGAAGCTAAAAACACATCAAACATCGCCTTCTCATGCGCCTGTAGCTCTCCATCAGAATAGCCAGATAGTACAATCGTTTTTAAAACATCTAATGCCAACTCCTCATAATTAGACTCAATCATCGTCTTTTTTGTTCGGATAAATTCATGGTATAAAATCACATCTAAATAAACAAATGCATTACTTAAATAATTTACCCAAATCGCATTATCAAACAAATTGACTTTAATATCAGTTCTCTTTTCGAGAATATTTTCTAATTTTTCCTCTGGTGTCTCTTTAACAAAAAAACGCATCAATTTATGAATTGCAGGTGAACTATGTTTACCATAAAATTCAATCATCGATGAGACGAATAAATCAAAATCATTAATAGCATCCCCACCATTTAATGCGAAAATAAACAAATGTGATTCAAACAATAAAAACTTAAGTTTTTCTTCATTAGTCCACGATGACTCATCTACATTAGTTGCAAACAATAAATCCGTCGGAAATCCAAATACTATACCAGATTGAGAAAGATGTAAATGAGCAAAATGCTCCTTGCTTAGTTCCTTCGGTTTATCTACGTCTACAATAATATCTCCCCGATTAATTAAATCGTAATATTTACTTATCCAACCTTTAGAACCAGGAAATAAAATCATGCTATGCTTGATTATTCAAATCAGAAACCTTCTCCTTGACTTTTTTTGGGAAGTATGTACGTTGACGTAATAATACCATTACAACACCAACTGTGATTGCACCATCTGCCAAGTTCCATATTGCAGGAAACACCTCTTTACCTGCTATACCTGGAACCCAACTAGGCCAATGTAAATTAAACTGAAACATATCAACGACATTTCCGAATAAAAACCCTTGTCGTCGTACTTCTATTTCTCCAAAATATTCACAATTAGTCTTAACACCTGAGCCTTCCAAATGATTGAAAATCAAACAAGGATCGAACTTAAAAATAAAATCATAAAACATAGAATCAATTAGGTTACCTATTGCTCCAGCAAAGATAAAACCAATCGCTATCAAAAATTCTAACTTAACATTCTCTTTGGCTTGTTTCCACCAATACCATGCAATTCCGCCAATCGCAATAATACGAAATAAGCTTAAAGAAAGTTTAGCCCAAATACCAGAACCAAAAGTAGTTCCAAAAGCCATTCCTTGATTTTCTATGTACAACATTCTCAACCAAGATCCCGCCAAATTAATCGGTTCATCGTAAACATTAAAAGTTGATTTCACCCAAATTTTTACAGCTTGGTCTAAAAACAAAATAAGGGCCACAATAGCCCCTACAATAATTAGATTCTTTCGAAACATATTATTTTTGTGCATTTTTCGCTTCTATACTTAAAGTTGCGTGTGGAACTAACATCAAACGTTCTTTTTGAATCAATTTTCCAGTCTCACGACAAATACCATAGGTTTTGTTTTCAATACGTACCAAAGCACTATGTAAATTTTGGATAAATTGCTCTTGACGCGCAGACAATTGCGCTACCTCTTCACGAGATAATGTCTCTGAACCATCTTCCATCATATTGAAAGTACGTCCTGTATCGTCAGTACCATGATCATCAGTTAAGGATAAAGAATTTCTTAACAAAGCATAATCCTTTTCCGCTTGCTCCAATTTATTATTAATCAATGCTTTGAACTCTAATAATTCTGCATCCGAATATCTTGTTTTTTCTGTTGACATGGTATGTACTCGTTTATTTTTTTAATGAAGACAAATATAACCGAAAAAATTGTTTTTGATTTTTATGCTACTAGAATTTATTAAAAAAATAATAAAGATTTCAACTGAATTGATCTGCGAACATATCTAGTGAATTAGCTTAATAAAAATAAAAAAACAGGTATATATACGTGTTTTTAACTTATAGATCGAAGGTTATATTTGCATAAAATTAAAAATGAAGGAAACGTCCAATGGTTTTGTATGATTTTGGATTGAAGATGGGATATTATTCAATGAAGCACTACAAAAAAATATTCGATTTGACATACCTATGTGCAAAGAAATAGTGGAATTACGACACCAAGTTTCTGAAGGTAAGCCACAATATTTTTTATATGATATGCGAGACCTTAATGACTTTACCCCTGAGGCGAAGAACTATTTTGCCATATATGGACAAGATCATATTCAAATAGCTGCAGTGTTAGTTCATTCCCGTTTTCAAGAATTTTCGGTTAATCTTTGGATTAAAATAAAGAAACCGATTGTACCTATGCGCATATTTACAACAAAAAAAGATGCCTGAAATTGGCTAATCAAACAAAAAGAAAAAATGAGAGACAACATAGTATCAAACGAATTTATAAATTATTGGATTGAAGATGGTATTTTACATAGTCAATTCAAACACGATATAACCTTAAATGCATCAGTATGCTCTAAAGTGATTGAATTACGACACGTAATTTCAGAGGGTAAAAAACAATATTGGTGTTACGACTTTAAACACGTAATTTCAATGCCTCGTGATGGAAAAGAATATGCAGAAAAATACGGACAGGATTATTTACACGCATCTGCAGCAATAGTTTACAATCATTTACAAAAATATATTGTCAATATCTTCATTGCAATGAAAAATCCTTCTGTACCCTTTAAAGCTTTTACAAACAAAGAAAAAGCAATTCTTTGGTTAAAAGAAATTAAAGAAAAAAATGAAAAAAGAAATGCTTGAAAATGAGTTCATACGATTTTGGTTAGAAGATGGAATTTTGTATAGTGAATACAAAAACCCTATTAATCTTGATTTAAACATTGGGGTCGAAATAATAAAATTACGTCATGAAATATCAGCTGGTGAAAAACAGTACTGGTGCTATGACTTTAAAAACATTATATCTATGCCAAGTGAAACTAAAGAACATGCAGCAAAATATGGTCAGGAATACTTACACGCAACCGCTGTAATTGTCTATAATCACTTGCAAAAATTTATTGTAAATATCTTTATCAGTTTAAAAAAACCAAAAATACCCTTCATGGCATTCACAGATAAAGAGAAAGCAATTTCTTGGTTACGCAGTCATCAAAAGAAGAATCAATTAAATGTCAATTAGTAATGAATAATCAAATTTCTGATTTACTAACTAAAATTCGCAAATTGAATTTTGATGAATTTATACCTCAGCTCACCCATGGAGAAACTATAGAAGACCTAATAGCTGAAGTCGAATACCTAGAACAAAAACAAAATGAAGAGAAAAAACTGATAGGCGAAATCATTGATCACCTTACACTCTGTATGACAGAGAATTATTTCATTCGATTCCCTACAGAAAATTTTAAATATGAATACCAAATACTTAGCGAAGGATTCAACACCTTTATAGAAGAACTTGAAGGAAATACAATTAATAAAAAAAACTTTCAACACATCTTAAATACCCTACCTCAAAAAATAATCATCTTTGACAGCGATGGCTATATCAATTTCTCAAACATTGAAGATGAATCCTTATTCGATGATAAAAAAATTAAAATCTATCGTAATTTCTATGACTTCATAAATGAAGATATTAAAAACAACATTATCGAGTTTAAATCAACCAACTTACAAAAAACAGACTTCGAGATTACTATTCATAAGACAAAAAAAATATCCTACTATTTTGACTTTTCTCTCATAAAAATACACTTTATGGGAAAAGACCAAATTATGTGCAATGTAAGGGATATTACCGAACAAAAAAACACAGAACTTATTGCACTAAAAGCAATGATCACAGGTCAAGATCAAGAAAGAAAAAGACTTGCCTCTGATTTACATGATTCACTCGGACAAGAACTCAATGCAATAAAACTTTACCTAGGGACATTAGAAATATTAGAAAGCAATACTCCTGAATATAAAACATGTATTAATGAAATCAATCGCATGTTTAATGACACCATCAATTCAGTAAGAGAGATAACATTCGATTTAATGCCTTTTATACTCGAAAACAATTCCATCAGTTCTGCAATAGAACAACTTTGTAAACAACTAAATTCCATTCATACTATACGAATTAACTACATCTCAAATGTTAAAAAGATTACATTAAGAGACAAAAAAGACGAAGCGATTGTATATCGAATTGTTCAAGAATTTATTAATAATTCACTTAAACATTCAAAAGCAACAGTTATTAATGTCGAAGTAGTTAAAAACAAAAATGAAATCAGTATTAACCTTCAAGATAATGGAATTGGTTTTGACTTAAAAAAAGTCACAAGAAACAACGGTTTACGCAACATCAAGCAGCGATTGGAAATATTAAACGCAGAATACCAATTTACTAGCTTACAAAATTCATTAACTCAATTAACATTTTCCATTTATGAGTAAATCTCTAAAAATATTAATTGCAGACGATCATGAAATGATTCGTAATGGTTTAACATTGATGTTAGAAACGCAAAAAGAAATAGATCTTCATATATCACAAGCTAGTAATGGGAATGAAGTATTACAACAACTTAATCGATATACTTTTGATTTAGTAATACTTGATATTAATATGCCATTATTAGATGGTATATCTACATTAAAAAAAATTAAAGATCGCGGGATTTCAACACCTGTATTGATGTTGTCAATGCACAAAGAAGAAAAATTAATTAAACAAGCTATTAAAGCTGGTGCTTTAGGTTATATTCTTAAAAATTCTAGTTTAGAGGAAATAATTAAAGCTATCAAAACAACAATCAAGCGAGACCGCTACTTTTCAGATGAAGTTTCTTTAGTAATCACGAATGATTTCGATAACAATAAAACGCAAATTCTTCATAACGAATTTAATCTTACATTAAGAGAAATTCAAATTCTTACAATGCTTGTTAAGGAAATGACCAGTCAAGAAATTGGAGATTATTTATTTATAAGTAAACGAACAGTTGATGGACATCGAAATAAAATAATGGAAAAAATAGGAGTAAAATCTGCAATAGGTATTGTCAAATTCGCAATCAAACATGGATTAGAATAGTTTTAGATTAATACTAATTCTGTTAATATTTCGTTATTTTTGAAGTATGCTTACACAATCAGAATTACTTCAAAATAAACTTCCTTTAATGGAGCACTTCTATACTATTCAAGGAGAAGGTCGTTATGCAGGTAGAGCTGCTTATTTCATCCGTTTAGCTGGGTGCGATGTTGGTTGTGTATGGTGTGATGTAAAAGATAGTTGGGATACAAAAAATCATCCTTTAGTCTCCGTCGCTTCTATATTAGATAACATCAAAGCAAGCAAAGCTAACTTTATTGTGATTACAGGCGGAGAACCAGCAATGTATGATCTAACAACTCTAATAAATGCTTTACATCAATCTCAATATGAAGTAGCAATAGAAACTTCAGGTTGCTATGAATTGAAAGGGGCTATCGATTGGTACTGCTTTTCACCGAAAAAATTCAAAAAACCGATTGATGAAGCATATCAAAAAGCAAATGAGTTAAAAATTGTCATCTTTCACCCTTCCGATTTTGCTTGGGCAGAAGAACATGCTGCAAAAATAAACAACGATTGTATTCTCTATTTACAAACGGAATGGTCAAAAAAAGACACTATTCTGCCACTGCTAATCGAATATGTGAAAAATAATCCAAAATGGAGGATTTCATTACAAACTCACAAATACTTGAATATACCTTAAGCTTTAATAGCTTGTCAACATAAAAAAATGCATTATGAAATTATTATTTATAGTCTTCTTATTATCCTTTTCTTCTTTCGCACAACAATACTCTAGTAGCAGTAAGAAAGCAATTAAACTCTTCGAAGAAGGGATGAATGCACCTAGAGCAAACAAGGATATTTATGGTCGAGAAAATTATCAAATGGGGATTGATATTCTGAATAAAGCAATAGAGAAAGATCCAACTTTTTGGGAGGCTTATTTAACAGCTGGTGAATTTGCAGAATATTCCAATCAATTAAAATTAGCAATTCAATATTATGAAAAGGCGATTTCAATAAATCCAAATCATAGTCCATCTGGTAGTACTTATTTCTATTTAGGAAATTTAAAATTCGCAACTGGAGATTATCAAGGAGCTATCGATGTATTAAATATATACGTTAAGAATAAACAAATAAATCCTACAAATATTCCTATAGCAAATCAATTATTAGCATCATCAAAATTTGCTGTTGAGGCATTACAACATCCCTCTAATTTCAAGCCTATCAATATGGGGCCCGCAATCAATACAAAAGACCCTGAATATTTTCCTACAATAACTGTTGATGGCAAGACAATTTTGTTTACCAGAAGAATCAATGATGATAGGGTTCAAGGACCTTACAAACAACAAGAAGATTTCTATATTTCCCATTTACTTAAGAATGCTTGGGCAAAAGCAGAGCCAATGCCAACTCATATAAATACAATCAATAATGAAGGCGCACCAACCATCTCAGCGGATGGTAGATCGTTAATCTTTGTGGCATGCCCAGATATGAGTGGGGTTGATTATGGTGAAGGAAGACAAGGTCGTGGTAGTTGTGATTTATTCATCACCAAAAAAATTGGTTCAAGATGGGTAAATGTAGCAAACCTTCCTGGCCAAGTAAATACAGGACTTTGGGAGTCACAACCTTCATTATCAGCTGACGGAAAAACATTATATTTTATCCGTCAAATGAAGGGACAAGGAGGGTCAAAAAATTCAGATATATACGTTTCTACTTTATTAGATAATGGTACATGGGGACAAGCTGTGAGGTTACCAAGTAATATTAACACACCTGACCAAGAAGAATCAGTATTAATTCATCCAGATGGAAAAACACTTTATTTTGCTTCACGAGGACATGTTGGAATGGGAGGCTCTGATTTATTTGTAACTCGTATGGATGCCACTGGAAATTGGTCAGACCCAATAAATTTAGGTTACCCAATAAACACGAAAAATGATGAAAACTCATTAATGGTGAGTCCTGACGGAGAAATAGGATTCTTTGCTTCTGATAGAGAAGGGGGATTTGGAGATTTAGATATCTATTATTTTGAAATGCCGAAAGCTATGCAACCAGTAAAAACTCTCTATTTTGAAGGTACAGTTGTGGACGCTATAACTAAAAAACCAATTCCAGGAAAATTTCAACTCATAGATATACAAACAGGAAAAGAAGTGGTCAGATCAGAAGCAGATCAGGTAAATGGAGAATTTTTAGTTTCGCTTCCACTGAATCAAGAATATGCACTTAACGTTTCATTCCCTGGATATAATTTCTATTCGAAAAACTTCAATATGATAGCCACAGAGAATCAAGAAGCAGTTGAATTAACTATAGAAATGGTACCAATCGGTAGTACATTGCCTGTGATATTAGCGAATGTATTCTTCGATTTAAATAAAACAGACCTAAGAAGCGAATCGTATGTTGAATTAAACAAATTGAGAGATTTACTTACCAAAAATCCAGAGTTAAAAATAGAAATTGGTGGACATACAGATACTAGGGGTGACGCTCAAGACAATTTAAATTTGTCTGAAGGAAGAGCAAATTCAGTTCGAGAATACCTAGTAAAACAAGGAATTGATGCAACAAGATTAAGTTCAAAAGGTTATGGAGAAACACAACCTAAAATTTCAGACGCAGAAATTGCAAAATTAAAAACGCTAAACGAACAAGAAAGAGCTCATCAAAGTAACCGTAGAACTGAATATAAGTTTATAGGGCAATAAAATGTTATTGTATTACATAAAGCTAGTAAGATCATTGAATTTGATTATAATAGCATTAACAATGTATGCTATACGTTTTTTCTTTTTGTCATTAAAAATAAGTACAGTAAAAACTACATATACAGAACAGATAGACTACTTTTTATTGGTATTGTCGACATTATTTATCGCGGCTGCAGGGAATGTTATAAACGATTATTTTGACATAAAATCTGACCAAATAAACAAACCGAATAAACTTATTATATCAACATATATTTCAACACATAAAGCTCAAGTATTCTATTGGATTTTAAATATACTTGCTTTACTAATTGGAGCTTATTTAAGTATTCACAAACACACATTTTGGTATATAAGTATCAATATTGCTACAATACTTCTTTTATTCTACTATTCATACTGTTTAAAAAAAATATTTTTCATTGGCAATATAGTTGTAGCATTTCTTACAAGCTTAGTAATAATCTTATGTGGAATTTACTTCAATACATTATCCAATAGAAATCTTAATCTATTCCTCGATAATTGTAATTTGATTTTACTTAACAATGTATTTATTCATTGGAAAGATATATTGTTTAAAAACAATAACTATCTAATGATACTTATTTATTTTTCATTCTTTTTAAACTTATGTCGAGAAATCATAAAAGACATTGAAGACATCAAGGGTGATCTACTATTAAATGCTAAAACAATACCAATCATAATAAACATAAATAGATCAAAGTGGATAGTAATTATAATACTTACTACAATTCCAATTGGTTATTTTTATATACTTAAAAATGCTTTTTTCAAAATAAATTCAATAAGTTATCTTATTACGTTACCACTTTTTATTTCAACAATACTTGTGATAATATCACAAATGATGTTGCTAACAAATGCTAATTCGAATAGTCTCAAAACAATAGGGCACTTACTTAAAATCGCAATGTTAGTAGGCGTTTTATCTCCATTTTATTGGTATTTAATTTAAAGTATGTGTTTCATAAAGATTTCGCATCATTCTGAATGCATAAAAATGATCTTTTAATAAATTTCCTGAAATAAATCTTACATTTTTATTTTTTGCATATTCATACAAATAAACATATTTATCTTGATCTCCTTTTTCTGTATAGAAATAATGCATTAAATATTCAATCACGATATTTGCATGAATTGTTGATTCCAAAAATTCACCACACGAATTAATACAACCATTAGGATTCAATTGTATAAAATCATATAATTCCTCTAAAAATTGTTTATCTAAAGGAAATTTTTTATCCGTAAAAAATACTTTAACATATGTAGATAAAAAATCAGAATAGAAATAAGGTCTCATCACACTATGTATTAAAAGGTAAATACTCACTTTCTTTCCTAATAAGACGGAAGATAATTAATTAACGTTGCTTGATATGAAATTATTATAAACTAAAAAAGGCTGTTCATTGAATAGCCTCTTTTAGTGTGTATGACTTTTACCTATAAATGTTAAATCTCTTTTTGCGTTTGGTATTAATTAAAAGGTCTTTGAAATATTTCTAATCTGTACATCATCTTTGTTCATTACCTTCAATAAGTATTCTCCTGAAGATAATTGGCCAAAGTCTATTTCCATGTGTTTGGTTTGTTTGAATTCTTGGTGATACACTCTCTTTCCTGTTACATCCATTAATTCAATTTGGTAATCCGAAACCTCTGTCATTGATACTTCCACCTTGTCTGTAAATGGGTTTGGATATACACGTATCATCGTTGGGCTTTCAATCGAAGTTATTCCACTTGTTGTAGTATTTTCGCCTACTTTTAAGTATGCCTTTTGGCTTGCTGTAAAGTAACTGCCTATACCTTTCAATTCCTTACAATACATCGTTAATGCTAAAGTATATACTCCGGCTCCTTTGTTGGTAACGTAATTTTGTGATACATACGTCTGTTTGTCTTTGGAGTAAACTGACCAAGT
>CANGHE010000077.1 GCA_947453545.1 Flavobacteriia bacterium | reverse complement strand
GTTCTTAAAATTAGTGCTATTTCACTTATAAGGTGTTCTTTTTGAGGTATTTCATTTTGTTTACTTTCAGTATAGTTATTCAGAAATAATTTTGATTCCATAATTTGTTCTTCTTCAAACGGTCCTTCCATATTTTCAATGATAGTTAGACAATCTAATACTTCTATCAGATCACCTTCACAAGCTATTTTAACGAATAAATCTATGTATTCGCTATAATCAATTGGACTATTCCAAATTGTTGAAAGGATAATTTGACGATATTGGAGCATTGTAGTATCTTCTAGTAGTTTGATAATTTCTTCTCTACAAGAAGTGTCTTTTAGGCTGCTAAGAAATTCAATAATTAGATTGTTTTTTTCGGAATGTTTTTCATTAATATCAATAGCAAGTATAATGTCTCTGAGAATTGATGCCTCTCCAAGTATTTGTAAAGCATCTAATGCTGTTTTCACTTTATTAACTGATTCGTTTTTTAAGTCTTCTAAAAGAGTAATTACTTTCTCTTGTTTCTTAGTGTTTTTACTTGCTTTATCAACCATAATTTTTTTCTTCAAAGTTAAAATAATTTTTAGTCTAATTATACGATTTTAGGGAGCAACGTAAGTTCAAAATCTACGTTTTAAACAATAAATGAAACTTATGTGAAACATTTTTTGTTTTTATTAGTATAAGCACTTAAACGTATTTTTATGAATTCTACTAATCAAACGCATATTTCTACTGAGTTAACAGAGAAGATTAAGTCAACTTACTTTAAAAGTATGATAGTTTTTTTTATATCAATTTCATTGTTATTTGTTGCAATATTTGGATTGACATTTGAATTAATAGCCTCCATTTTTCTTTTTAGTACTATTTCATTAGTTATAAAATATTTAATTAATGATTTGGTTGATGTTTCGTTGATTGAAGACTATCTTATAATAAGACAGTCTGTTGGTAAAAATACGATAGCGCCTATCAACAAAATAAGAAAGTATAAAACAAAACATTTTTTAAATTTTGTCTATACTTCGTTTGAATTTAATATTGATGGGAGTAAAAAGAAGGTATTCTTTTTCTCTTCTATGGAACAAAATGAAGTGTTCACCAAATATCGTTCAGGACAAAGTTTAAATGCTGCGTAACTAAAATTAAAAAAAAGCAAGTCATAAGCCGGGTTCTGTTTCGTCATTACTGACTATCTGTCATTTATCTAGTTCTATAATCACTCATAGAATCAATCGACCTACCCTCCGAGTTTAGCGAGCAGCCATTCTTCAACTATTTGAAGCCCCGGTTTACATGGTCTTTCAGTCCGTAAGGTTTACCTTGCGACTTTTGTTACCAAATGCCCGGTGGGCTCTTACCCCACCTTTTCACCTTTTCCAACACTTGTTTGGTAGTTTTCCTTTCTGTGGCACTTTCTGTACTGTTTTAACAGCCCTTCCCGTTAGGAAGTACGGTGCTCTATACTGCCCAGACTTTCCTCCTATATATACAGGCGACAGACTGACTTGCTTTTGTCAAAGGTAAGTTATTTCTTTGTATTATGAATATACACTTGATAAGACATGCTAAATCAAATCATTTATCTGATTCTGGAGTTGATTTTGATAGAGCATTATCGAACAAAGGAATTCATCAATGTCAATTATTGAAAAATTACCTTAGTCAATATCCTGAAATTCTTAAAAACATTTATTGTTCGTCAAGTAATAGAACTAAATCAACACTTAATTTACTTTTTAATGACAAGCAATTTGAGAAACTGATTTATTCAGATGAATTGTACTTAGCTACTGCTGAATTTTTATTTGAGTTTATAATTTCTTTAAATTCAATTGAGGATATTACAATTATAGGTCATAATGAAGGCTTATCTTATCTTGCTACTTATTTGACAGGGCAAACAATGTTATTGCAAACAAGCTCATTAGTTTCAATTGTTTTTGATATTCCTAATTCAAGTTGGATTTCTAAAGAAACAGGTGTAATTATGAATCAATATTCTCCTCAGATTTAGTTATATAATTATAGTTGGTATCGTACTTATCGTTAGATAATGTAGTATTGAATTTATATTCTAATTTAATATTTTCAATATAGTTAGAATCATTCCACTCTAAATCTTCTTTTTTGATTTGAATATTTTTTTTTGGCTTTTCAAAATAGTAAAATGCTAGGAAAATCCCTGAAATAGTTCCCGCAAGATGTCCTTGCCAAGACACTTTTTCTTCCATTGGAAATATCCCCCAAAGTAAACTACCGTAAAGAAGAACGATTAATAGTGATATTGCTTGATATTGATTTTGTTTTTTAAGAATTCCACTTATAAATAAAAAAAATACTAAAGCATAAATTATTCCACTTATTCCGATATGATAACTGCCTTCATTCTTCGCAATAATCCATGTTAAAGTCCCAGTTAGGATCCAACTTAAAGCAAAAACTTTAATTGCACTTTCTTTATAAAAATAGAATAGTGCCATTAATAAAAAAAAAATTGGAATTGTATTATTAACGATATGATTGATGTCATTTGTTGAGTGGAGTAGTGGCGAGAATATTATTCCAACTAACCCTGAGGCTGTTCTTGGTAAGATTCCAAAATGATTTAATTCAAATGGGGCAACAAATTCTCCCCAATATATTATCCATATAGTTAATGTCACAAAAAGTGGATAAATGATTATCTCATAATTGAATTTATTTATTTTTTTCATAAAATCAATTATTTCAAATTATGTGCCTTAATAATCCATAAGACAAATTGGCTGATTTAAAGAACAGGTAAAATCAAAGTCACATTAATTTAATATCAAACCATAATGATTTGTGTGTTTTGTGTTGTTTTTCAGATTTTTATAGCTTTTAATTGAGTTAACAAATATTTGTTTTACATATAAAATTGGATTAATCACATATCAAAGATTCTGGCTGAAATTTGTCTCAACAATTATTTAAAAATTGAAACTATGAAAAAAATGTACAAGACGGTACTTTTTGCTTTGTTAGCAAATGCCGCATTTGGCCAAAGTCAATTCTTTACGCCGACAACGTATCGTGGTGCTTTTGCTCCAGCGCCAACTGCAGCATGGACTGATGGATGGACAAATTGGGATCCTCAAAACACCAATTATAATCCAACAAACAAAGCAGTTGTTAACATCACTGCTAATATTACTGCTAATACAACTTGGTCATCAAGTAAAATTTATGTGTTAAAAGGTCAAATTTATGTTAAGAACGGAGCTACACTTACAATTCCAGCAGGTACTGTAGTAATGGGTGATAAAGCGACCGCTGGTTCAGGGTTGTTTATTACTAAAGGAAGTAAGTTAATGGCTAATGGTACTAAAACATCTCCTATTGTTTTTACGTCTAACCAGCCAGCAGGTGAAAGAGCTCAGGGTGACTGGGGTGGAATCATTTTATTAGGGAATGCTAAAAACAATATTGCTGGAGGTAAGGGTAACGTAGAAGGATTAGCTATTTCTGCTGACACTGAATTCGGAGGTACCGATGATACTGATAATTCTGGTTCTTTGAAGTATGTTCGTATTGAGTTCCCTGGTTATGTATATCAACCAAATAAAGAAATCAATGGATTAACATTAGGTTCAGTTGGATCTGGTACAGTATTAGAAAATATACAAGTTTCTTTTTCTAATGATGACTCTTTCGAATGGTTCGGTGGTACTGTAAATGCTAAATATCTTATTGCATATAGAGGATTAGATGATGATTTTGATACTGATAATGGTTTTTCAGGAAACGTTCAGTTTGGTTTAGGAGTTAGAGATCCACAAATTGCGGATAATCCATCTGTTTCTACTTCTGAAGGATTTGAGTCTGATAATGATGCTGCGGGTTCAACTAATTCGCCTCAAACTGCAGCTCGATTTTCAAATATGACAATGGTAGGACCTTTAAGAGGAAATGCTTCTGCTTCAGTTGCTTCTGGTTATAGAAGAGGTGCACGTATCCGTCGTAATTCAGCTTTGAAAATTTATAACTCAGTTTTTACAGATTATAAAAATGGTTTACATATTGATGGAACTTTGTCTGAAGGTAATGCAAACTCAGGTAGTTTAGTATTTAAAAACAATGTTATTGCTGGTCACGCATCAACTGGTAAAATGGGTGAAGTGAATACTGGTTCTGCATTTGGGATTAATGCTTTTATCGCAAACAACGCGAATGATACAATTACCTCTACTTCTGGTATATTAACAACTCCGTATGATTTTACTTCACCAGATTATCGTCCAGCTACAAGTTCTATAGCTTTGACAAATTCTAATTTTGTTGATGGTACAATTACAAGTTTAGTTAAAACATTATCTACTACTAAATTAAAAGATAATCAATGTAATACTTCTGTTGCTGCATTAAATACAAATATTTTTGCTAACACAGTAGTTGGTTCAGTTGGTTACAAATTCAAAGTAACTAATGGTTCTGAAGTACAAGAATTAGTTAGACCTTCTTCTGCATTTAGTTTGTATTTATTGCCTAATAAGTCATATAGTACTACTTACTCTGTGCAAGTTGCTCCAATATACGCAGGTATAGTTCAAGCTTATGGTGATGTTTGTACTATTACATCTCCAACTCCTGTTACTGCAGTTAAAGATGCTCAATGTGAAACTTCATTAGCTACAATGACTTCTTATGTATATGCTAATCCAGTTTTATTAGCACAAGGATATAAATTTGCAATTGCTAATGGTTCACATCATGATACTTTGGAGGCAACTTCTTCTGTATTATCTTTTGCTAAATTTACTAATGCTTTATCTAGACAATATGCTACAACATATGATGTAAAAGTAGCTGTTAAAACTGGTAATGTTTGGTCTGATTTTGGTTCAGCTTGTCCTATCACTACTCCATCACTTCCAGTTGCTGCTATTTCTGCTGCTTCTTGTGGAGCAACAGTAAACTTAACAACTTTAATAAATGCGGATATTTTTGTAGGTGCAACTAGATTTAAATTCATTCTTACAAATGGTGCGCATACAGATTCAGTTATTCAAGTTAGTAGATCTTTGAAAATGAGTTCTTTCAAAAATGCACTTTCTAAAGTGAATGGAACTACTTATTCATTAAAAGTTGCTGCTGAATATAATGGAACATTTGGTTCATTTAGCACACTATGTAACATCACATTAAATACTGCTGCTACAATTAATCAAATGGAAAATAACGAAGAGGTTCTTGCTTATCCAAATCCATTTACAAATGATTTCAAAATTGGATTTGTTGCTCAATCTGAAGCACCAGTTCAAGTTACAATAACAGATATTTCTGGTAAAGTAGTAGAGAATAAAACAGTAAATGCACATGACTTTGAAAACATGTCATTTGGTAAAGATGTTGTACCTGGTTTATACAATGTTTCTGTACAACAAGATGGATTTAATAATAATTTTAAAGCATTCAAAGCTGAGAAATAATCCTAAATCTTAATTAAAGTTTAGCGGACCTTAGGGTCCGCTTTCTTTGTTTTAAATATTATTTTAAATTAATACTATAAATTATGCGTTTCTTAATATTGTTCAGTGTAGTCTTTTTTTCTTGGGTTAATAGTTATTCTCAAGTTACTTCAGCTAAAAAGAATTGTGATCCTGATACTGTGTATTATACTGCTGTTAAATCTAGATTGTTAATTAATAAAAATCATAAAGATTCTCTAAATCATTGGGGTAAGAATAAATTGAAGGCGGACAAAACGAATTCAGTAAGTGTAGCTCAAGCATACATTAATTATGATTCAATAAAAGTTCATGGTGCTGTAATTCATATGGGGGCATATAATTCTTTAAGTGGTAATTATACTCCAGTTGATAGTCCAGTCAAAGTAACTGTTTATTTGTATAATGTGAATCAAGATACGTATCAACCAACTACTAAAATTGATTCTGTAGAAATTGAAGTATTACATGATAGTATGTATACTGCGATATTTCCTTCTTTTCGTACTATAACTGATGATTTTGCAATTGGACTTAAAAACACGACATATACAACTCCTATATCTACATCAAGAATTAAAGTCTTTGCTAATAATGCAATGGATACCACTTATGGAGAAAACATGGGATTCGTACAGGCTCCATTAAATAGTAAAAACGGTATATGGCAAGCTAATTCTGATTATTTTGATGGATTCAAGGCTTCGTCAACTACCCCTTATGGATATGAAACTGGCTTACCTTCAGATTCATTAATTAATTGGGATTGGATGATACATCCTATTATTTCATATACAGTAAAAGCTAGTTTACTACCTTCTAGTTCGAATCCTGGTAATCAAGATAATGTTGAAATCTCTAGGATGTCGAAATTAAGAATTGGTAAAAATCATATGTTGTCATGGTCTGGGTTTAAATTTAAATTTTTAAAAGAGAAAGACTCTTCATTTTATTGGGTTAGTGATAATACAATAAAATTAGATAGTGTATATAAATTTACAATGTTATCTACATTTAAAGGCGTTGAGTTAAAAGCACATATTCAAGGTTATTCTTCAAATTGTGCCGATTCATATTCTATTTTTCTTGCAGGTATTTCAGAATTAAATGATTTATCTAATATCAATGTATTTCCTAATCCTGCTTCCAACTCTTTAACTGTCAATATAGACAAGGTGATTTCAGGTGTGTCTATGATAAAGATTGTAGATATTTCTGGCAAAACTTTAATCGAAAAATCTATAAGTAGATTAGATTCATCTTCAGAGCATGTTTTTGATATAGAAAGATTAGTATCTGGTATGTATTTTGTCAAAATTGAGAATGAAAATGCAATGCATTCAATGAAATTTATTAAAAATTAATAAATATATCGCTTTATAAAAACGGGAATTAAATTCATAATTCCCGTTTTTTATTTGCTGATAAAATATACTGATTACACCATTATTTATTTAATTTTGGATTTGAAATATTGAATAATTGAAGAAGTGGAAATATGAGTGTTATCAAACAGAAAAAAACAATTTTATCTACTTTTCTAAAAGATATTTCATTATATTCTTTAGAGCCTCTTTTCTTTAAATTGATAAGTTTTATACTTATTCCTGTTTATACTGCGTATTTATTACCATCTGATTTTGGTGCACTGCAGTTTATTTTGACTATTGGAGCTTTTTTAAGGAGTTTTACTCAAATGGGATTAAATACTGCTTTTTGGAAATTTCGTTCAAAGACAAAAATTTCGGCCATATTTAGTATACCGCTTATTGTATTAATAACTCAGTTCTATATTGGTATAATCGTACTTTCATTAGGGATAATCATTTCCTTTTATTTCGATTTTGCTAATGTGACCTTGAATTTTGTTTTAATCTATTTTTTAGCTTTACTTATAAAGCTAATTACAGAGAATTATCTACTTGTTTGTAGGGCAAATCACAACCCGAAAAAATATTTGATAATATCTATATCACAAAGTGTTTTTCTATTTTCATTGAATATTTATTTCGTTAAATATTTAAAGCTTAATTTTCAGGGAGTTATTTTTGCGTATCTTTTTTCTTTTTTAATTTCAAGCTTTATCTTCTTTATATTTATCAAAAAGGATTATGTAGGTAGGGTATCATTGAAGTTATCTTCAAAAATGATAAAATTTGGATATCCTATTATGATTAGTAATTTTTTTGTTTTAATACTTTCAATTTCTGATCGCTGGTTTTTGAAAACTTTTTCATCTGATTATGAATTGGGTTTATATTCTTATGGGTATAAATTTGCTGATTTGATTTTAGCATTTCTTATTCAAACATTTCAGACTGCTTGGATACCTATTGCATGGAAAATATACTCTTTAGAAAATGGTAAAGATATCTTTGTTAAGGCACAGAAAATATTCTTTTTTTTGTTACCTATAATAAGTTTTTTTCTTTTGACTTTTATTATTATTATAGGTAAATGGTCAACCATAAATGATTCATATCTTAAAGGATTTCAAATAATTTATTTAATTGCATTTTCCCATGTTTTTTATGGATTTTATTCTTTTTCAGTAATGGGTATTTATTTTACTGATAAGACCAATAAAATACTTCGTATTAATTTAATTTCTGCAGTAATAAACATCTCTCTTAATATTATTTTGATTCCTTCATTAGGTATGCTAGGATCAGCTGTTGCTACGTTTGTGTCATATATTCTTCTTTATTTAATGGTTAGGTATTATAGTAATAAGTTTTACCCATTAAATATTAGCAGTTTAATTATTTTTAAGCAAGTGTTTATAATAGTATTTTTTGTTGCAATTATGACATATATAGGCACTCAATTTTCTAATTTATATTGGAATGCATTGTGTTCATTTTTTGTTTCAATTATTTATTTTCTAGTTTTATATATGTTTGGATTTATTTCGGTAGACCAAATAGTTTGGATAAAAACGTTATTTAATAAATCTAACTATAAAAAAGTTAAGTGAAACAGAAATTCAATTTACTAATTGCATTAGTGGTAATTTTTGTAGGCTCTAAGGGTAATGTAATTGCTATTTCTGATGTTACTTTAGTATTTGCTCTTATTTTAAACCTTATAGTTATGTTTAAAAGGGGTATTGTTTTACCTGTAAGATTTCAACTTTTATCAATCGGTTATTTTCTACTTTCTTGTATATATTTATATAAATTCGGATGGGTTAATCTATCTTCTACATTTCGTTTATACCTGAAAATTTTATATGGATTTACAGTTATTTTGATTCTTAGGGAAAATTTTTTCTTGCTTTATTTAAAGATTATTGTTTGGTTTGCTAAGATTAGCCTACCTCTTTTTTGTATTCAATTGGTAGCATATTCTAAACTTAAATTTGTAATCGGTTTTATTGAAAATAATATTCCTGGTTTGAATTATCGCTCTTCTTGGTATGTTAATAATGGTTTTTTTACATTGAATGATAATGCAATTTTCAGAAACTCTGGTATGGCATGGGAGCCTAAGGGATTTGCAAATATGTTGTTAGTAGCTATGGTCATAAATTTCTTTTATAACAAGTTTAAGTTTGATCGAAATTTTTTCATTTTGTTTATAACCATATTAACTACGGTTTCTACTACAGGTTATGTTGCATTATTTACCTTAATACCTATTATTTATATACAAAATATTGATATAAATTTTAAACCACTATTATTAGGTATGTTTATAATTACTGGATTATCCATTTTTCAAATGGATATAATGGGAAATAAAATTCTTCGTGAATTAGAAGAAAAGGAAAGCCATCTCAAGTATATTGATGCAGAGACTAAACAAGAATCGGTTACATTAGGAAGATTTGGAAGTATGCAATTAGCTTTTTATGATTTTCCTAAAAATCCTTTATTTGGTGTTGGAATGCAAGATGCTGAACGTACTGAAGGTAAACATGTTCATTTAGTTTATGTAAGTGGAATAGCAGATGCATTGTCAAGGTTTGGGTTATTAGGTATGTTATTCTTAGCCTTTTCTTATGTACAATCTATAAATTATTTAAAAAGGAAGTTTCAATTTCATTCTTCATGGCCTATAGTATTATTGTTTTTCTCTATCTTTTTTGCAAGTGCAGTGATTATATCTCCTCTGTTTTTTTGTTTTCAATTTCTATACTTGATTGACGACCATGTTTTTAATTTTCCTAAAATTCCAAAGATTACTTTCTTATAAATTATGCGTAATATTTAATTTATACAATGTTCATCTGTATTTTTTGTTTTTAAATTGTTCCTTTCTTAATTTTGTATATTATCACAAAATCTAGTCACATATTACATTTTTATGATCATTCCAATAGTTATTCCAGCACGGAATGAACAAGATAGAATTGAGTCAACAATCTTGAGTATTAGACAAATGTTTAATTATTCAAATATAGACCCATATATAGTTGTTGTTAATGATGGATCGCATGATAACACTTCAACTATAGTATCTAAATTGAATTGTTTTGTAGTTGATTTGAAAGATAGAGGTTATTCTGCCTTAGGAAAACCGGAACTTGCAAATACACATAATGCTGGTTTTGAATTTATTGAAGAAAATCTAAAAGGAAATTATGAATTTCTGATGGTCATAGGCAGTGATTCAACGTTTGAGCGTAATTATCTTTCCTTGTTATTGAATGAGATGAAAGATGATAGTTTGGTTATGTGTTCAGGTGTTATTAGTGGGTTTTATACAAATCCTAATGCTGTACGTGGAACGGGAAGACTTATTAGAAAATCTTTTTGGAAAAGTATAGGGAGTAGGCTTCCTAATATTTATTATGCTTGGGAGAGTTTCCCTATTGTGTATGCAAGAGCTAAAGGATACAAAACTAAAACAGTATATGAAGCTGTTATGTATACTGATAGACCCCCGATGAAATCTGTAGATTGGTATAGATATGGAATAGGAATGCGAGAAAATGGAAGTATTTTTCTATATGTATTATTAAGAGCTTGTCGTACTGCTTATAATATTAATATTAAACAATCAATTCGGTTAATTAAAGGTTATTTTAGTAAGGATATTAAACATGTTTATCCCTCTGAATTAAGGTTATTTACAAGAAGAAGTCAATTAAATAGAATATTTACATTTCTTACGTTCAGAAAATGAAGATTATTATTGATATCGGTCATCCTGCACATGTTCATTATTTTAAAAATTTTATAAATTTAATGTCTGAAAAAGGACATGATTTTTTAATTATTGCAAGAGAAAAGGAATGTACGTTTGATTTATTAAATGCATATAATATTCCTTTTTTATCTCGGGGTAAAGGAAAAAAATCGGGAATAGGAAAGTTAGTTTATATGCTAAAAGCCGATTTAACAATTTTAAAGCAAGCTTTAATTTTTAAACCTGATCTTTTTTTAAGTTTTGCTTCTCCTTATGCTGCTCAGGTTGCATGGTTATTGAATATCCCTTCTTTTACTTTAGATGATACCGAACACGCAAGTGTTGCCCATAGATTTTATGTGCCATTCACAAAAAAAATTTTAACACCTGAAAGTTTTGTTAAAGATTTCGGGAAAAAACATCATCGATTTAATTCATTTATTGAATTGACACATTTACATTCTAACTATTTTATTCCTGATAGGTCAATTTTTAATTTATTAGATATCGATGAATCTACTCAATATATTGTGTTCAGATTTGTTGCTTGGGATGCTAACCATGATTGGGGACATGGAGGATTATCGGATGATTTAAAATACAAACTTATTGATTATTTAAGCTCTCGATACAAAGTTTTTATCTCTTCTGAAAAGAAATTACCCAAACAATTGGAGAAATATCGATTAAAGATTCCGTACCATAAAATTCATGATGTTTTATATTTTTCCAAATTATTTATAGGTGAAGGAGCAACTATGGCTTCGGAATGTGCAATGCTAGGAACGCATGCAATTTATGTCAATTCATTGTCTAGTGGTACTTTGAATATACAGGATAAAGAAGGTTTAATAAAGGAATTTAGAGGGGATGAAGGTGTATTTGATTATGTGATTGAATTTCTTAATTTAAGTACTTCTAGACTACAGGAAAAGCAAATTGCTTACTCTAATTATATTAAGTCTTTAGATGACCCTACTAAATTTCTGATAGACTATATTGAAGAGAATATTAATTAATATTTTCCAAATAATAAAAAACAAAAGCGGTCGATTAAAATAATCGACCGCTTTTGTTTTTTATTTAAAATTCTGTTATTTAATAACAGATAACTTTTGACTATTTCTTTGTCCATTAATTGTAGTTGCTACAATGTATGTTCCATGATCTAAATCAATTGTATTAATTTTAAAATTGTGTGTTCCTATTTCTATTTGTCCGTTAATTACTTCAATAAGTTTTACACCTGTAATTGAATAGACTTCGATAGATATTGAACCACCTTTAATTACATCAATTGATAAATTAACATTTTCTGAAGTTGGGTTAGGATAGAGGTTTAATTTTGAATATTCAGAGATAACTGTATTAACATCTGCTTTGTATTCTGCAATTCTAAAGTCAGGATTTTTGAAGTCTACTCCGTATGGACTTCTTAATACTTTGTCAGATACGCTTAATACATCATTTCTATTTCCAATATAGTTTTGTATATCAAATGTAGATCCTGTATTAACTTCACCTAGTTGTATAGTACCCGCTAATAAATTGTCTTTAAAAATTAAATCACCATTTGTAGCATTTGTTTCACATAATGGTCCGTCAATATGAAGACCAGTTTTATAGTCAATCATAATTGAGTTTTCAATTTTCAACGCAGAATTTCTTCTAATTCTTGCTGCTCTTCTATATCCAGCTGCTATAGTAGTGTTTTTATCTCCTCTTAAAGGACCTACCATTGTCATAT
>CANGHE010000076.1 GCA_947453545.1 Flavobacteriia bacterium | reverse complement strand
GTAGGCAAAGCATTTAATGTTGTTCCCGAACAAACTGATGCAACTTGGGTAAATGTAGGGGTTGTTTTAGCATTTACTGTAATCGTCATTGTTGCGTTTGTTACACATTGACCACTTGTTGGAACAAAGGTATATGTTTTGGTTTGGGTATTATCCAATGCTGGTGACCAAGTACCTGTAAAACTATTGGTTGATGTTGTAGGCAAAGCATTTAATGTTGTTCCCGAACAAATTGCAGCAACTTGGGTAAAATTCGGAACCACATTTTGAATAGAATAAAGCGTAAGTGAAGAGGCTGTACTTGTACCGCAACTATTCACTGCATATACCTGAATGTTTCCTGATTGCACTGAATTAGGAGCTGTAACACTAATACTATTAGTTGTACTAGTACCAGTAAATCCAAGTGGCAATGACCATACATAACTTGTCGCACCAGGTACAGCTGTAACTGAATAGGTGATTCCCGACTGTGCTTGGCATACTGTAGCATTTCCATTTATACTTCCTGGAGTTGGAGGCGCACTGCTACAGGCACTATTAACAGTGATTGTCTTCGTAATTGATTTTATTATACCACAACCACCCGTAACATCTAATTGGATATTAAATGTACCTGGATTGGAATAACTTACAGTCTCTTTGTAATATTGAGATGAACCTATATTAGCACTCGTAAATGACCAATTATAAGCATTTGCCCCAATAGAAGTAGATGCATCTACATCAACATTTGTATTTAAACTTGTGGGGGATGAGGCTATTGTAAAGTTAGGTGTAGGCATAGTACTCACCAATGGTTGAATCGCTAAATGCTGTGACATATTCCAAATTGTATTGAAAGTATACCAAGTACCTGAAGAATACTTAACATACGCTGTATTAGCGACTGCATTTCCTTGTTTAACATGATTTATACCTACTGTATCACCTGAGGCATAATTATATTCAACTCCGACGTAAAAAGCGCCGCTTACTGCAATCGGACTATCAAACATAACTGTTGTTAATCTACTATTATTCACATCTGAAACAATATCAATCAATTTCACTGTTTTTGTAGCTAAAATATTCCCTGGTAAATTATTTGTATTTGAATATAAATTTACATTCAACGTATTTGTAGCATTACTTGCCATAGCAGCAGCAAAACTTACCAATACCCCAGAAACATGAGTATAGGATGAAGATTGTGTAAATTTTTCAGCACAACCTTTATGGTTATATTCATTATTACCAACTACATATCCTTTTGCAGTAGTATAGTAATAAATTGTATCATTCGCTTCGATATTTGTCATCGAATCACAAACCTGTGTTACAAGAGCAGGATTTACTATAATATACCCTGTTTTGGTCTGTGAACCAGAACCTTTTGAATTAATCGCAGTTAATGATACTGTATATTTACCTGCAGCAGAAAAAGACAATTCAGGAAATTTAGAAGAACTTGTGGTACCATTTAAAAATGTAACATTAGGAGGATTAAAAGACCAAGACCAAGAAGTAGGATTATTAGTTGATATATCAGACATTGTTATTAATTGCCCAACTGTTGTAGATGTGGTGGAAGCAGTAAAATCGACAGATGGAACAGCAGCTGTAGGTGGTTTTATTCCTATAACCGCTCCTTGATTTGACGTATAATTACCTGTTCCCCCACCTGATCCTTGTCCTGAAGGTATTAAACTCGTAATTGCGAAATAACCGTTGTAGGCACCACTCCAACCCCAATTGAAATGTATGTAACTATTTGCATCATAACCATCAGCAACAAAACAGTGTCCAGTACCTGTAGGTGTACCATCATTACCTTCGTAAATTACAACTCGAGCTTGATTCAACTCAGCTTTAATTTTAGTAAGCCAATTGACATCTGTATAATTCTTTTTAAAAATACTATGGATTGCTGTTGCATCATATCCAAAATATGTTTTCAATGCTTGGTGAGCACTTGGATATACTTGATAAGTCGAATCAAAAGTATTCCATGCACTACTACCATTAACACCGTAATTCATCTCAATAGCAACACCACATTGAAACATTAAAGTAGCTACATCAACATTTGAAGAACTTAACTTATTTGGCATATTAGCCCAATTATAAGTTGTATTTCCAAAATTAGCAGATAACGAACCATAAGTAGCATGTGTGTAGGTATGACTACCTGTTCCTTTAGAGGGATAATTCCAATATTTTAATGTTTGAGCCATCGCAGTAGCGACACATCCAGTATATACTCGTTTATTTGCTGTATTATCATAAGGACAAGCATCCCAATAATACTTATTTTGATCCCAAGATGTTTTCAATAAAGGTTTAACTGCTGTTGGCAATGCTCTTTTATATATTACTCTATTGTTTAAATAATTATCCCAAGAAACGTTTGCTTCATTCGAAACAATATTATTAGCAATAATAATATTGATTTGTTTTTCATATTCTCCTAACCAATATTTAAGTTGAGGAGGTAAATTATTGGGATCAAAAATACTTTCATCTGAATAGCCTAATATCGGAGTCACATTATCATCAGCAGAAACAATTATATATCCACTATTATTGTTTCTATTAAACACATAATATAAAGGAGTATTTGAACCTCGTTTCGAAGCTGTTACTGTTTGTACAAGAGTAAAAGAGGAAACAGTTGTTCTCTTAACTTGCAAATTAAATGTTTGATTGATAAAGTTTTCCGCAACTTGTTGTGCTTGTGTAACATCAATCGATTTAGCTTCGACTTGAATAGAAATAAGTAAAACAACTACTGCTAAAAATAAGCGATTTAATATATTCATAAAATAATAGTTTTGTCTAAAATAATTATTTTATGTCAATAAAAACAGTATCGTTTCCTTTTTTTAAATGTGAATGAGCATCTGTAATAATACTTATTTATTTGAAACTTGAATTTGTTTGCATTTTTGAGATATAACTCCCTCTTCAATCCATTTAATAAATTCAGAGTCTACCCCGATACATTCGTACATTTCTATATAAGGATTTATAAGAGTAACCCTTATCAATAATTCATCTTTTAAAATAACATGAGTAGTATTTTTATATTCTTGTATGGTCATATTTAGATAAGCAGTATTATTGTTAACTCCTACTAAATCTAACACATAACCATTTGCCAATTTCTTTGTTGTCAAATCGGGTAAATCCGTTGGTGCTGGATAAGATAATACCTCTTTTCTGTCCTCACTTAAACGAACCGGAACTAAACGACTAACATCTTGAGCAGATTTGAATACAATATTTTTTTTAATTGATTGATTACTATCAATAATTGGCTTAGAACTGGGATGAATTGGTTTTACTTCGGATGTACTAGGATATTTAAAGGACGTACAGCCATTAAAAAGGTAAGAAACAAGTATTATATGCAATATATTTTTCACTACTTTCTTATCCAAGCGTCAAATTTTTTATGTAAAATAGGTAAACAAATACCTAGAATTGGAACCAAAATTAAAGTAATAACCAACGTTTTAACTAATTGATGTTGTTCTTTAACTAATGGAAAAATTGTAGCAAATAAGATATTAATCACGGGGTAAACAAATAACCAAGTAATTAGCATTAATTTCCATTTTTTCGGAGGATTCATAATATTCGTAATTTCATGTATCAAAACGATTCTAGTGCCAAGTTATCGAATTAAATTGAAATAAATCGAAATTGATGCTTGTAATTTTAGTATTGATTATTATATTTGCAAACCAAAATAATTCTGCAAAGAATTTAGGTCCTATAGCTCAGTTGGTTAGAGCACCTGACTCATAATCAGGTGGTCCCTGGTTCGAGCCCAGGTGGGACCACAAGTCACTCCCTCTTAACAATCTGTAAAACAGAAAGTTAAGAGGGTTTTTTGTTTTAAGTGTAAAACATAAGTGTAAAACAATTTTATATTTATTTTCTGCATTACACTTATGTTCTATTCTCATTTCGCCATTAAGTTGAATGAATTTCTTTTATTTTTTGATTATCCATTTTGTCCCATGATCCTTTTCAGTAACATTAAACATAAACTTCATTTTACCATCAATTAAGAGTTTCTCAATCACTTTAATTGTAATAGTAGGGTTTTTCTTTACCAACTTGTCAAAGATCTTCTGTATCGAGCAAAATTTAATTTCTTCAACTTTTCTCTTATTCTGAATTAAAAAAACAATATTGCTAGTGTTTGTATCGTATTTAAACGATAATTGAAATCCATTGTAAGTTGTTTTTTCTATATTAGAAATGTAACTTGTTTTCAATGTCTTTTTTCCATCATCACCAATTCCCAGCATATAAACCAATGTCTTGATAGTAGAATTTGTCACTTTTTTTATTGTAGTTTTATCAGGACCACAAATAAAACTTTGATTTGTAATAGTTTTGTAGATGTTTAAAGTATCATCTTTCTTTTGTTTTAAGAATACAGCAGGATAAGTTTTCCATGCATCAAAAATTGTGTTTTTCATAGTTGTTTTTTTTAAGTAAGTTAATGTAATTGTTAATCAATGTTTTACGCGTAATTGATTGATATTCATAGATTTGTTTCTTTCTATACTTCAAAATTAAGATGAAAAAAGTTATAAAAAAAGTGCTAAAAAATTTTGAAATTTCGGACCGCCCGAACACTCTCAAAAGTTACTCAAAACTTTTTTTATTTATTTTTCGATTGTAAAACCTATGCTTTTTTTTCGTATTTTATCAATAAGAATATAAAAAAAAAGAGTGCTGAAACAACACTCTTTTTAATATTTTTTTCTTTTAATCTAATCAATTATTATCTAGAAAATTACCCCTCAATTAACTTTTTAATTTTTTGAATAGTACCACTACTTCGATCTGTAAGTTTCATTACTTTTCTTACTGAATAACCTTGTTTAAGAAGTTTTACCGCTTCTTTATTCTGTTCGAGTACCAAGTCATCACTTTTTTTAAACCCATCTTTTCTGCCAACTTTTCCACCATTGTTTCGATAACTATCGTAACCGGATTTTATTCGTTGTCTAATAGTTGTTTTTTCCATCTCACTAATAGAAGTAAGAATTTGTATCATAAAGTTTGACATCGGATTTATCTCACACTTTTCATTAAGTGTTTCTATATTATGATTTTTAATATAAAGCGATATACAATTTTGATTTAACAATTCAATTGTTTTAAGAACCTCAATCGTATTTCGACCAATTCTCGATAATTCCCAACATAAAACTTTGTCAATTTTATTTTCTTTGATAAAATCAATCATTTTAATTAATTCCTCTCTTTCCTCGTTCTTTTTTGCACCTGATACTTTTTCCTCAAAAATCCCTGCTACATCATAGTTCATTTTTTTAGCATAATCAACTAATTCTTCTGTTTGACGTTTGTAATCTTGTGATGAGGTAGAAACTCGAGCATATATAACAACTTTCATTTTGTATCGTTTTAATTTTTTATATTATAAAGATACGTAAAGTGTATTGATTAACCTAGGTAAATAATATTAAAATGATACAAAAAATAAATGATACAAAAAAAACCAGCAATTTAATATTACTGGCTTTTAAAATATAATTAGTTAAACTTAAATTAAAATAAACCAAAAAACTTTTTAGGCTTCATTTCTTTCAATTTTTTAGCAAAAAATTCAACTTGATGAGGCATTCCTACTTGATTTAACTTCATAAAACCAAATTCAAATTTTTCTAGAGCGGCTTTTTTTACTGCATCAGTATTATCTTTTATCATATACTTTTCTGCACCACCCCACATAGAACTTATTTCACTTAATTGATTACCTAACTCTTCAGGATCCGATGAAAAAACCATCTTGGCTAAATAATCCGTTGTTTCTTTAACTTCTTTTCCTGTTGAACTTGCTGCCGTGAATGCCGCTGTTCCAAGTTTGGCATAAGTCTGCCATTTTGAAGAATTTTCTTGTGATTTTGCCTCTGCCTTTCTAGCTTCAAGTTCAGCGTTTTCAGCAGATTTTACCTGATCAACCTCACTCTTTTCGGCTGATTTACTTGATTTCTTATTTTCAAAATCCATTTTATGACCTTCACAACAATAATACTTTGAATACCATCCATGTGGTGTAGCATCATAATTACCCGAACTAGGCGCTGTTTTTCCACAACTTCTACAACTAAATGTTCTTGACATACTTTAATTTTTATAAATGATTAATAATTAACTAACTGAAAAATAAAATCAGTTTTTAACGCTAAAGATATAAAAATAAAATAGTATCAATAATGATACCTAATGAAAAATTAAATTTAAGCAAGTTTGAATATGAATAATCTTGAATTGGACATATTCGTTAAAAATCTTGGTAAATCCATAAAGGATAAAAGAAAATCTTGTAAAATCACTCAACAAGAACTAGCATATCGTTGTGATATTGAAAAACCTAACATCGTTAGAATAGAAACCGGTAGAACAAATCCTACTACAAAAACCCTCAAAATAATTGCAAAAGCATTGAATATTAAAGTGATGGATCTTTTCAATTTTGAAGAATAAATCCTTTAAATCAAAACTTTATTTTGTAATAATAAGCGTTTTCATTTAAGTAATTCTGCTTTGTTAAGTAATTGATATAATTCTCTTTATCTATTCTTTTGGATATGTTTTCAATATAAACATCGCAATTTTTACTTCTATGATCTATTTCAAAAGTAGATACTAGAAAAGTTTTGATTAATTGATTTATTAGTACATCTATTGGCAACGAAGTATTTACAATTATATGCGAATGAACTTTACAAAAATCCACCTCATCAATCTGTTGATTACCGATTGAAATTATTCCATCGTACTCAATCACAAACAAATAATCTAAAATTTCAGTAGGATTTTCCCTTTCTAATTTTACAAAGAATTTATTTTTCAAATCAAAATTCAAATGTTTTATATGCTTCGATTTCGTGTTGGTTAAATCTATCTTGTATAGCGTCTGATTTTGCATTTTTAAATTGTTTTTAGCGATTAAATAATCAAAAGAATATCTCATATCATTTTTTGCTTCAACAAGTGTTTTAATGTCTCTATTTTTAGTTATTGTTTTCAATCTTTTTTATTTGTTTTTTATATTGCTGGTACTCAATTAATAAGTGCTGCAATTGCTGAATTTTATTTAATAAATAAATTTCAAAAGTATCAGGATTGTGTTGGGTGTATTTTACTTCTAAATCTATATCATCTAAAAATGAAAATTCCTCTTTTAGTTTAGTGTAAGTCATTTTAAACTGTTAAATTATATTCAATAATCAACCTAATGAGCCTAGAATAAGTAAGTTCATTAGATTGAAAATTAATGTAAATTGCTTTATAATCCGCTTTTAAAATAGTACGGCAACTGAATTATTTAAGTCGTTCAATTTGCTTTTCAATTGTTAATTTCTTGATTTGTAGTGCCAGTATTTGCTTTTTAATATAGTCGCTTTCGATTGCTAATTTATCCGTAACTAATTTGATTTTATCATTAATTTTTTTGATTTTTTGATAATTCATTTTACTTATTAATTTTTTCTATCAATATGATTTCCATAAGTTTAAATAATGACAATTCAGAATACAGAAACAAATTTTTATATTGAATATAATCAACATTATTCTTCTTTAATTCTCGATGGATTTTAGATCTCGAAACTTTTAAAATATCTTGTATGGTCTCAATATCATACATCTTTTTTCCTTTGTATAAAAAAGTTATCATCACTTATGTTTTCTTTTTATATACTCACGCACTAGTGTCCACTAAAAAATAAAATCAACCTTTTCAATTAATTTATTTTTTTAAATGATATATTTCATATCACTTATATCTTATATATAAAAAAATAAATTTGTTTTTTTATTCTGTATATACTTTGCTCTACAAAAGGATAGTATTCAATTAGAAATAAAAAAACCTCATATTTAAACTATTAAGGATGAGGTTTTTAATAAGAAATGGATTATTAAAAGAAAAATAAATCATTCATTTCTTGATTTACTTTATCTGTTCTAACAGTACTAAAATCACTTAAATAATGTTCTGTTGTGGATAATCGTTGATGGCCTAAACTTTTTGAAATTGAGTATATATCGTTTTCCGTATTTTCAATCAATAAGTTTGTGTAAGTATGCCTAGTTATATGCGATGATAAAACGGTTTTAATTTTACATAAAAATTGTAATTCTTTCAACTGCTTATTGTAAATTGCTGTTTTTGAAGATATTTGATTAAATTGATGTTTTGATGGCAGCGAATTTCCATTAAATAAAAATCCCTCAAAATCTTCATCTTTTAATAAATCGATTATAAATAAATTCTGATTTTTCCACGCAAAATCACTAATTCTAATCATTAAATTTCCAAATACTTTATACCGAACTTCATTTAATTTTCCTTTCCAATTTTCCACTAACTCAATTGCTTCTTTATCATTTGAAACAATTTTTGAAAAATTTGTTTGAGCAATTTCTTTATACTTTAATTTTAACTCATTTAAAGTCATCCGGTATCTTTTATCTAACTCAAATTCATAAGATACATTAATAATATCCTCGCATTTATCCTCTGTAAAATCCTTTAAAATAAAAGCAAGATTATCATTAATAATTATAGAATGTTTCTTTTTGGTTTTATATTGATAAAACTCAATTCTACCATCAATTAAATTACCCCAACGCAATGTTAATAAATCACTTACTCTAATTCCCTGACAAAAAATTTGAAATAAAAAATAATTTTTTGTTTTATACAACTGATCACTAGTAATTATTTCTTTTCGAATTATTGTTTCTAATTCTAATTTTGATAATCTTTTTTTAGTTACAGGAACCCTCTTATTTTCGAACATTATAAAAGGATCTATAACAGGAATAAATAACTGCTTTTTCCTTGCTAAAATGTATATTTTACCCAAAATAGAAACATATTTTTTTGCTGTGTTTAAAGCAATTCCTGTGCTCGAAAGATATACTTCATATTGTTCAACAAAATTTATAGTCATTTCCTTGAAAAGTATATCTGTTTTCCCATTTGTTGCTAGAAAGGATTGAAGATGAGCCTTTGTAGTTTTCATTTTTTTAGCAGTTCCGTATTTTTTCTGCTGATTTAGTAATAATATCTCATCTTCATAAAATTGCATAACAGATGCCTTATCTCTAACTTCCTTTATATCATTTACTTGATCGTAGATTTGTTTTAGTTCTTCAATTTTATCTTTGATGACTTTAACCAATCGTTCGTACTCATCACAGTTCGCTCTAACTTCATTCTTGTTACTATTCCAATATCGAACTTTAACTTTTTCCTTTGTCGAAAAATATCTTGATTTTCGATTTTCCGTAATTCTTATGTTAATTATACCCTCATTATCATCTGAATACTTTTTTTTCAAATACGGAGTGAATGTAATAATACTATCTTTCATAAACTTTTATTCATTTTTGGGCTAAGATAGTGTAAATCATTATTTACAAAGGATAATATTATAAAAAGTGTGAAACAAGTGTGAAACAATTTTGTTTTACACGAATTAAAATAAAAATTTAAAGCATTGATAATAAAACATTTATAACTTTAAGTTTTAAGGATTTGAGAACAGGTGGGACCACTTAATTATCAAGGAGTTACGCTTTAAAACAGCATAACTCCTTTTTTATTTGCATACAATTTGCATATTTTTCTACTGCTTTTTCCGGATCAATACCAAAAGTTGGGGGCTAGGCATAAATTTGGCATAATCTCAAACGTTTTATACTTTATTTAATCTCAAAATCTAACTTTAACATCATTAATTAAAAAAACAATATGTCTAATAAACCATTCAATATTTTATCATTCACCAAGCTTTTTATTGATCAACTCTAGTTCAATTGTTAACCAATCTTTTTTAATTTGATAGGGATAATCTTCGTATTTCGCATTGTCTTCGTTTAAGGAATATCCTTTTGAATAGTTAGAAATTGCTTGTTCAATCAACCTCTTTGCATCCGAGTAATTATTCTGTAATTCTAATAGTTGAGCTTTATAGTATAACGCATCTGGAAATTCTTTATAAATAGAAAGTGCTTTATCTAAGAAATGATTCGCCTCAGATAAATTTTCTTGTTCCATTTCAACTATTCCAAGGTAAAAGTACTCTACATAATGTGCTTCTTTCCATTTCATTTCACTATATCCTATGGAAGATTTTAGGTATTCTACTGCCTGCTGAAAATAATTTAATTGCAAATAACTTATGCCAATGTAAAAATCATAACTGTGATCCATTACAAAGCCATTTTTATTTTTGACTTTTAATAATTCAAAATCCTTAATTGCTGCTTTGTAATTTTTGACAAAAATACATTTCATAAAAGCTCCATATTCAACGTAATGATTTGTTTGATCATACTTTATGGCGCTATCAAGGTATTGTAAACCTAATTCATATTTTTTTTGTTTGAAAAGAGGCATCGCTTTTTGTTGCCATAGGTAAGCATTATAATGATCGATCATCAAAATACTATCAATGTATTTCTGTCTAGCTTGAGAAAAGAATCTAACTTCAGCTGTTTTGGCATAATAGTGAGCTAATTTCTCTTTATTAAGATTTTTCTGTTCTTCTTTGTGTTGAGAATAAGCAAATAAAGGTAATAGCAAGAGTATAAGTGTCTTCATTAATTATTTTTAACGAAAGTACTTGTAATTTTCTATCCAATGAAATTCACACACTATTTCCAGATACAGATAAATAACCCCTCTTTTATTTTTATGCCCTGCAATTAATTCGTTTGATTTTAATATTAAGATTGTTTCACACTAAAAAACTTAATGTTTCGTTTTTATAATATATAGCAATCCCTCGACTATGAAAACCAACATCGCCTTGATTCTCCTACTTGAAGGAATAACTTCTTGCACCACTACAAGTCATGTTACATACACAGTGAAAAATGCAAGTTCTTTTACTTTTACTTTTCAACTTTCATATGACTTAAAAGATACAGCTATAGTTTTTCATCCCCATGAAGAAAAGAAAGTAGCATTATTCAATAATTTAAAAGTTAAACCCTATAATTTTAAAAAAATAAAAGTTAAAGAATTTAATTATAAAAAATTTCTTTTGAATTTAAAAGATGAAAATTCATGGAAACTAACTTTTAGAAACAAGGCATTATTTAATTCAAGTACATCAGAATACAAAGTTGAAATCTTGGATACTGATTTTATTTAATTGAAATTGTGTTGGAAAGTCAATATTTTGTCAGATTTTATCCAAACGTTCAATCAATCCTTTATATCCAGATAATTCCATACGAATTGAACCTACCATCAATTTTGCTTCAATCAACAAAGGAATTTTATTTTGGTCACATGTAATATAGAAGTTACAATCTTCTTCGTGTTTGAAAATACGGCCCGTTTGAACAACAGGATTGAAAAGATAACACTTATATTTCCCAGTACGAATTCCAATCGTTTTAACTCCTTTGTACTTAATTTTTATTGGATACACTTTTTCGTCTACGTAGGAATAAATAGTAAAGACATCTCCTTTTTTTGCGTTGCTATAATCTAATGTTCTTGCATAATAAAAAGAAGAAAGCATATCTTGTACATAACTTGGTGCATCAGTCACTTTTTCCTTCCCATTGTCAATGACATTTTTATGCTGATAAAACTTATACTCTTGGTTTATTGTGTATCCTCCTTCATCAACATCTCTTTTAAATAAATGTGGAAAAATACCTTCTTCGTCAATATAGGTTTCATATTTATCGCGCACTTTAAAAAACCAATCAAAAGCACCTAAGCTTCTTCCTGTACCAACACTATGTAATACTTCTCGTCCATTTATTTTGCCATCTTCTTTTTTTAATTCTAAACGTGCAGTTCCAGCATCTATAAATCCGTAGTGGATCACATAGTCTAATACTTCTCCTTCTCGGAAAGAACGCTGTTCAATTTTACGCAAAGCAGTAGCACTGCCTAATGAAAGTGATTGATTTTCTTGCATTAGTACAAATGAACTCAATCCAAGTACTCCTAAAATAACTATTAACGCTTTCATAATTTCGAATATTAATATATTGAAACTATGAAATCAAATAACGTACCAAAAAAAAATCCCAACCATATAAATACGATTGGGATATAGAAATTTTTATTTCCGCCGCGTATTACGCCGCCGCCGCGTAGAGCCGCAATGCGTTGCGACTCTACGAACGGCGTTTTGCAATTCTAAATTTCAATGCATCAACAATGTAATACATCATCGGAACAAGTACAATTGTTAAAAACATTGAACTTAATAATCCTCCAATTAATACCCAAGCTAAACCATTTTTCCATTCTGCACCTGAACCTTTTGCAATTGCAATTGGAATCATACCAATCACCATTGCGATTGTTGTCATCAAGATTGGACGCATACGTTCACGTACTGCCTCTAATAATGCTTCTGTTACTGATTTCCCTTCTTTTTTCAAATGATTGGTAAAGTCAACAATCAATATGGCGTTTTTGGAAACTAATCCTAACAACATAATCATACCTAACATCGTGAAAATTCCAATATTAGATGAAGAAAAGTTCAATGCTAACAAGGCGCCAATCAAAGCTACCGGAATAGAGAATAATACAACAAAAGGATATACGAAGTCGTCATACAAAGCCACCATAAT
>CANGHE010000075.1 GCA_947453545.1 Flavobacteriia bacterium | reverse complement strand
CTAATACGGTTTGGAAAAATGCTGATACGACGATTGTTGATTTGGGAGATGGGATTTTGAATTTGGAGTTCCACACAAAAATGAATACAATTGGAGGAGGTGTAGTAGCAGGGATTCATAAAGCGATTGATTTGGCTGAGCAAGACTACAAAGGATTAGTTATTTATAATACGGGACAAAATTTCTCTGCGGGTGCCAATGTAGGGATGATATTTATGATGGCGATAGAACAGGAGTATGATGAGTTGAATTTTGCCATCAAAGCATTTCAAGATGTAATGATGCGAATTCGCTATTCTAATATTCCAGTGGTTGTTGCCCCTCACAATATGGCATTGGGCGGTAGTTGTGAGATGTCTATGCATGCAGACAAAGTAGTAGCACATTCTGAGTTATATATGGGCTTGGTTGAATTTGGAGTAGGTCTAATACCTGGCGGTGGCGGAACGAAAGAGTTTGCGAAAAGACTTTCAGATGAATTACAAGCAGGAGATATTAAAATTAATCGTTTCAGAGATAAGTTTTTGACAATAGGACAAGCAAAGGTTTCAACTTCTGCACACGAAGCATTTGAACTTGGGTATTTACGAAAAGGAATAGATGAGGTTGTAATAAGTAGAGATCACCAACTATTGAGAGCTAAATCTGCGTGTTTGGAATTGCATAATGCTGGTTACGTAGCGCCTAAGCGTGCTAAAAACATTACTGTTTTAGGTAAAGAAGCATTAGGTATTGTATATGTTGGAGCGCATTCAATGTATTCAGGGAAATATATGTCTAAACATGATCAAGTGATTTCTGAAAAACTAGGTTTGGTTCTTGCAGGAGGAGATTTATCTGAAAACACCTTGGTTTCGGAACAATATGTTTTGGATTTAGAGCGTAAAGCATTTTTAGAATTGTGTATGGAAAGAAAAACCTTAGAACGCTTGGAAAGTATCTTGAAATTTGGTAAAATCTTACGTAATTAATTTCGAGACTTCAAGACTTTAGACCTAAGACCTCAGATATGAAGCATAATTTTAAAGAATTATTAGTTTGGAAGAAATCGATAGATTTAGTAAAATCTGTTTATCTATTAACTTCTGCCTTACCTTCTGAAGAGAAATTTGGATTAATAAGTCAGATGAACCGTTCTTCTGTATCAATTCCATCTAATATAGCCGAAGGTTCAGGTAGAACATCTAATAAAGAATTTTTATATTTTTTTGAATATTGCAATATCTTCTTCGTATGAATTGGAAACGCAATTAATAATTTCTAATCAGTTATTTTTAATTGATGTTGACAATATACTAAGTCAAATTTCTGAAGTTCAAAAGATGATATTAGGTCTTAAAAAGAATTTAGAAAATAATTTAATTAATTCTAGTAACTAGTCTGTTGTCTAAGGTCTAGTTTCTAGTGTCTAAAAAAATAGTTATGAGTCAAAACGCATACATAGTAGCAGGATACAGAACTGCAATTGGAAAAGCTGGAAAAGGTGGTTTCCGTTTTTCAAGACCGGATGAATTAGGTGCTGAAGTGATTAAGCATTTAATGAGTCAATTCCCTCAATTAGATCCTGAAAGAGTGGATGACGTAATTGTTGGAAATGCTACGCCTGAAGCTGAACAAGGATTGAATATGGGAAGAATGATCTCTTTAATGGGATTGGATTCTGTTAAAGTTCCAGGTATTACGGTAAATAGATATTGTTCATCAGGATTAGAGACAATCGCTATGGCTAGAGCAAAAATCGAAGCTGGAATGGCTGATTGCATTATTGCCGGTGGAGCTGAATCTATGTCGATTATGGCTATGGGGGGATGGAGAATTGTTCCTGGAGCTACAGTAGCTAAAGAACATCCAGAATGGTATTGGGGTATGGGGTTAACAGCAGAGGCTGTTGCTACTCAATTTGGTGTTACACGAGAAATGCAAGATGCTTTCGCTGTTCAATCACACAATAAAGCATTAAAAGCGATTCAAGAAGGAAAGTTCAAAGAAGAGATTGTACCGATCACGGTAGAACACATTTTCTTAGATAAGAATGAAAAACGACAAGTTCGTTCGTTTATTGTTGATACAGATGAAGGACCAAGAGCAAGTACAGTAGAAGGGTTAGGCGCTTTAAAGCCAGTTTTTGCAAATGGTGGTTCTGTTACAGCAGGTAATTCTTCTCAAACATCTGACGGTGCTGCTTTTGTGATGGTGATGTCGGAAAGAATGGTGAAAGAATTGAATATAGATCCTATAGCACGTCTAGCGAGTTATGCAGTTGTTGGTTTAGAGCCAAGAATTATGGGGATGGGACCAGTTGGAGCTATTCCAAAAGCAATTGCACAAGCAGGTTTAACGACGAATGATATTAATTTATTTGAATTGAATGAAGCCTTTGCAAGTCAATCATTAGCTGTCATTGAAGAACTAAAATTGAATGCAGAAATTGTAAATGTGAATGGTGGTGCGATTGCATTAGGGCATCCACTTGGTTGTTCTGGAGCGAAGCTAACAGTGCAAATGATGAGTGAATTGAAACGCCGCAAACAAAAATATGGTATTGTAACTATGTGTGTTGGAACCGGTCAAGGGGCAGCAGGAGTGATAGAAATGCTGTGAAGATTTAAAATAATTTTTTATGAAAGGTTGTCTATTTTAGGCAACCTTTTTTTTGTTGTTAATATCTTGAGCTTCCCAAGGTTTAAATGTGAATAAAAAACAAAAATAAATTATGTTTAATGTCTTTTTTCATTTATTTTTGTTGGCAATATTAATTTAAAATAAATTATATGAATAAAAAATTACTTTTATCTTTTGCTGTATTTGCTACTGCTTTTGGAGTGAATGCACAAAAAAGAATGGAGTCTTTTCATAGTAAAAGATCTCAAAACTCTATTGAGTTAGTAACGGCGGAGAATTCTAAAGTTGAAATAACAAGAAGAGTGTCAAATCAAAAGAAAAGAGGTGCATCCGATGTTATTGATACTTCTAGAATTGTTTTGGCAAAAAATGCTTTAACTACTGGAGGTTCAGCTACTGATCTTTCGACTTATTACATCACAGATAAAAATACAGGTGACACTACGAATGCTATGTTGATGTCTGTATATCAAGATTTTAATCAACCTAAAAAGATTAAATTAAACGGTGTTATGATCAATGCTGGTGCTTGGGCTGCTGATGGAAGTATTGATGTATTTATTTATAATTCTAAGTTTGAAAAAGTATTTGAAAAATTAGATTTTCCTATTAAATACATTGCAGGACCGAAATATGATGCTTACTTTGTAAATTTAGATTCTCCTATTGAGATAGACTCATTTACTGTAAGAATTGAAGCTCATAATATCACTGATGAATTGTTTATTATGAATTCAGGAAAGTATGGAGTGGATCATAAAGCTTTAGTTACAATTTCAGGTAATACCTTGAAGGTTTCTAAGTATTTAACAGGTTATGGATCATCTTCTTATCCGTTTAGATCGGGTCAAACTTTGAAATCATTTGGTACAGGTTTCGTAGTTAATCCAAACACTGTTATTACAGGAAAGGGTGCTAATCCTGGAGAGTTTACATTGAGCGATTCTTATACTTTATCAGTTGCAGATACAGTTGCTGGTGATAATTCAAAATACAATTTCGCAAATGGAGGTACATTACTTACTAACAAATTTGAGAAAGATTCATCTAAAGTTAACTTTGAAATTAATTTTGGTAAAGATCCTGTTGTTCAGCCGTATTCATTGACAAATCCAGGTGCTAATTCTGATGCTCAAATTTTACCTTACTTTAGTTATGTAATTGATGAACCTGTAGTAAGCAATGTTTGTTTAGGTAAAAATTCAACTTTTACAGTTCAATTAGACAAGAATGTTTATGGTAATGAGTTTATTAATAAAGATCTTTTCGTTGTTAAAAATTATGGTTATGGAAGAAAACAAAATTATTATTTAGCAAACTTTAGCTATAAAGTAAGAGGAGAATTTGATACTTTAGATTTTAATTTCAATGATAATTTGTACACAAAAACATTTACTGATGTTTCCTTGAATGATACGGTTACTTTTAATGTTTATATGGATAAATATGGATATAAATTTAAAGGTGATTATGTTTCTATTGACAATGAATTATTATTAAGTTCTTCAATTTCTTCTGCAGCTACAACTTCAGAGGCAATTAAATGTAATGGAGGTGTTGCTAAAGTTATTGTTGCATCTACTGTAGGTGGTTTTGCTCCTTATACAGGCGAAGGTGAGCAAACGGGTGTTAATGCTGGTGCTCATACTTATACAGTTACTGATGCTAATGGTTGTACAGGAGAGGCTAATATTACTGTTACAGAACCTGCAACTGTTGAGGCTACAGCTACTGTTACAGAGGCTATTAAATGTAACGGTGGTGTAGCTAAGGTTACTGTTGCTGGAACTGTAGGTGTTTCTCCATTCACAGGAGAAGGTGTTCAAAATGATGTTGTTGCTGGTGCTCATACTTATACTGTTACAGATAATAATGGTTGTGTTGGTACTGCTTCAGTTACTGTTTCTGAGCCTGCTAAATTAGTAGTTACAACTGCATCTGCAGTTGCTCACGCTGGTAAATCAGATGGTAAAGCTGCAGTTATCGCTGCTGGTGGTACTGCTCCTTACACTTACGAATGGAGTAACTCATTAGGTACTAATGATACTGTATTAGTTGCAGTTGGTAACTCTTACCAAGCTACTGTAACTGATGCTAATAATTGTACAGCTACTTCTGATAAAATCGTTGTTGCATTGTCTTCAGTTTCTGAATTAGCAATTAACGGTTTAGCAATTTATCCTAACCCAGTTGCTGCTGAATTACATGTTGCATTCAATGCAAATTCTGCTGCTACTGTAGAGTTAGTAAATGTTGCTGGTCAAGTAATTGATACAAAAACAACTTCTAGTGTTGCTAACACAGTTTTCAATACTTCTTCTTTAGAAGCAGGTGTTTATTTCGTAAACATCAAAGTTGCTGAAGGTACTTTCACTCAAAAAGTGATCAAAGACTAATTTTAGTAATAAAATAGTTTGAAAGCCGGCGAAAGCCGGCTTTTTTTATTTCTTATAAACTCATTTTCTTTTTCTATTCTTTTTATCTTTGAAATAAGAAAATATATTGATGTATAATTATTTGAGATTTATATTATTATTAATTGTTATGCTATTGTTTAATAACAATAGTATTTCACAAATTGTATTTTCTGAAAATTTTGAAAATACTGTTTTAGATACAAATAAAATACCTTTTAATTGGAAAGAGTCAGGATTGTCTAAAGATGGTTATTTCGAAGTTGGAGATAGTCTAAGAGCAAATTTTTTGATTAATGATGTTTCACAGTGGAACGTTCCTAATCATACTAAATTTGTAATGACAAGTGATATTAGATGTAGTTATGAGATAGGAGGGGCGAAATGTAATAAATCACAAGATAGATTAATTTTACCTGAATTTGATTTTAGTACTTTGTCAGGAACAATAGTATTCTCATTTGATGTTTTTTTTACTGGGAAATTGGGGTCTACTGCTTCAATCGAAGTGAGCTTAGATAAAGGAAATAATTGGACAAAAGTGTATTCAATAACTTCAGACATTACTAAGTGGACAAACCAAGTTGTAGATTTATCTTCCTTAATAAATAATAAGAACGTAACAATTTCAATTGTATATAATGATAATAATATGCTACGAGATGGGTTAGCAATTGATAATATTATATTAAAAAAGCAGAAACCTTGGAAAGATGTTTCTATTGTTTATGCAAGTGCATCCAAATATGCAGTTATTCCAGAGACACAATTTGATTCTATTCCTCTTGATTTTACAATTTACAATAATGGATCTTTACAATTAGATTCAGTTAAACTTAAAGTTAACATTTTCGATATTACTACAAATAAAAGTTTGATATATTCAAACATAGTTTATTGTAAAAATATTCAAGTAAAAGATACATTACGCACTTCTTTAGGAAAATTTTTCCCTAATGGAAGTTTTAAGAAGTATTTAATTCAACATACTGTGTTTACTAAATTAGATACTATTCCAACTAATGATTCTTTAAATGTCGTTATACGCACCAATACTAATGAATATGCACGTGATTATGGAAGAATGACCATGTTGTTTGATATGACAAGTGCTAATTCAATTACTTTGGGTAATGTATATAATATTAACAAAAAGATATATTTAGATTCTGTATTAATTGGTATAACAAAATCTAACGCCACACTTGGTTCAAATATTCAGGTTCAAATTTTCCCTGTAGTCAATGGTACTCCGACATTAAGCAGTATAGGCAAAAGTGATGTTTATACAATTTCTAATATTGATACTGTATCAAATTTATTTTTAAAAGTTAAAAACTCAAATTTTGAACGTTTAGTATTGGATACGGGTAGTTATTTAGTAGCACTCACTAAGTTAAATAGTGGTTTGTCAATGGGATTGAATCTTTGTGCAAATTATTATCAAAATAACACTGTATTTATAAATATAGGTAATTCATCATTTCAAACGCTGGATTCATATTTTTCAGGGACCAAAAAGACGGTTCCAAAAATACGTGCTTTTTGCAGTCCCTATTGTACATTATCCGCTAGAGCTATTGTCAAACCAGCGAGGTGTGATTCGTCTTATGGAAGTGTAATTATTCGTACAAGTAATGGAGATTCACCATTGACAATACAATGGGATAATAAAGATGTAGACACATTAGTGAATAAAGTAGAAATAGGAAAACATAGGTTAACTATAAAAGACAAGTTTGCATGTTCATTTGATACTAATGGAATTGTAATGGCTTTTCAAAGTCCACCAGTATTGAAGGTCGATAGCATAAAACATGTATCATGTTACAATAGTAATGATGGATATATATCTCTTTCCATTCAAGATCAAGTTCCGTTAAAAAGTATTTTTTGGAATGGTGTCCAAACTAATACAACATTTAATCAGTCTTTAAAATCAGGAAATTATCTTGTAAAAGTATTTAATCAATTTAATTGCTCTGATTCTATGTTAGTTTCCATAACTAAACCTGATTCTTTAATAGTTTCTTATTCTGTGAAAGATGAAATAATTAATAAAAAGGGTGAAATTTACCTAAGTGTTTCTGGTGGAACAACACCTTATTCATACGATTGGGGAGGTAGTGAGTACAGTAAAAATAGAGTGGATTTAAATGGGGATAGTATATATACTGTGACAGTAAAAGATTTTAATAATTGTCTTATTAAACTCAATATTTTTCTGGATAAATTATTGATGTTGAATGATGTTTATTTTAAAAACCTAAGTGTATATCCTATTCCAACAAAAGACTTTTTGATTATTGCAAATGCTACTGAAGGTTTGGATTATCTAATTTTTGATGATATGGGGAGACAGGTTGAAAGTGGGGAAATTAATAGTTCATTATCAGGTATTAATATGTTAAATTTACAAGAAGGTACTTATCAATTGAAAATATTTAATAGTTCGTACAATGTTATTTTTAGAATTGTTAAAATATAATTATATTAGAAAAGGTATTAATCATTAAGAGAATTATTATGTCAAATAAATTAATTAAGGGGGGGGCATTTTTGGTTTCCAAAACTAATCCGAATGATGTTTTTACACCAGAAGAATGGAATGAAGAGCAATTAATGATTGCTTCGATGTGTAGTGATTTTGTAAATCAAGAAGTAACTCCAATTTTAGATAGAATTGATGCAATGGAACCAGGATTAATGGTTCAATTATTAGATAAGGCGGGTGAATTGGGAATGTTAGGTTTATCTGTACCTGAGGAATTTGGTGGTATGGGAGTAGATTTTAAAACTTCCTTATTGGCAACTGAATATTTAGGTAAAGGACATTCTTTTTCTGTAGCTTATGGTGCACATACAGGAATTGGTTCTTTGCCGTTATTGTATTACGGAACTGAAGAGCAAAAAGCTAAATATTCTCCTTTATTAGCTTCTGGAGAGTGGAAAGCGGCATATTGTTTGACTGAGCCTTCTGCTGGTTCTGACGCGAATTCAGGAAAAACAAAAGCGGTGTTATCAGAAGATGGTAAACACTATATTTTGAATGGACAAAAAATGTGGATTACCAATGGTGGATTTGCTGATTTGTTTACTGTTTTTGCTAAAATCGATAACGATGCTAATTTAACAGCATTTTTAGTGGAGGCTAAAAGCGAAGGAATTTCATTGAATCCGGAAGAGAAGAAGATGGGAATCAAAGGTTCTTCTACGAGACAAGTATTTTTCAATAATGTGAAAGTTCCCGTTGAAAATATGCTTTCTACTCGTGAAAATGGATTTAAAATCGCTATCAATATTTTGAATATCGGTAGAATTAAATTAGCTGCTGGTGTACTAGGTGGTTCAAAAGAAACCATTGTTGATACTTTATCCTATGCGAAAGCGAGAGAACAATTTGGTCGTTCTATTGATAAATATGGTGCTATTAGATATAAGATTGCTGAACAAGTAATTAGAACTTTTGTATTAGAATCAGCTACTTATAGAGCAGGTCAAAATATTGAGGATGCTATTGATGGATTAATCGCTACTGGACTTGATAAAGGTAAAGCAACATTGAAAGGTATTGAAGAATTTGCAGCGGAATGTGCGATGCTAAAAGTTGCTGCTTCTGAATGCTTGGATTATGTTGTAGATGAGGCTGTTCAAATATATGGTGGTATGGGATATTCTTCTGAGTCTTCCGTAGAACGTTCCTATAGAGATGCTCGTATTAATCGTATTTTTGAAGGAACCAATGAAATTAACCGCATGTTATCGGTTGATATGATTTTGAAAAAAGGATTGAAAGGAGAACTAGATTTATTAGGGCCGGCTACGAAAGTTGCAAGCGAATTGATGAGTATTCCTGATTTTGACACGGAAGAAAAATCAGATATTGAAAAATTATATAGTGCTGTTGAGAATTTTAAGAAAGCAATTTTATTGGTTGCTGGAGCGGCGGTTCAAAAATTGGCTAATTCTCTAGGTAAAGAACAAGAAATTCTGATGAACGTTGCAGATATGTTAATTTGGACGTATCAAGCAGAATCAGCATTGTTACGTTTAGATAAATTACATCAATCGAAAGGTGCTGAAGCTTCGAATGTGGCATTAGCAATTGTACAAACGTATGTATATGATTCAGCTGATAGAATTGCTAAATCATCTAAGGATGCTTTGAATTCATTCGTTGAAGGTGATGAATTAAGAATGATGTTAATGGGTATTAAGCGTTTTACTAAATTAGATGCTTTTAACCCTAAAACAGCTAGGCAGTTAATTGCTTCACACGTGATTGAAAAAGGACAATACGCATTCTAATTATGGCCACCTGTTTATATGGGTGGCTTTTTATTTTTTTTAAGTTTTACAAAATCATTTATTATTGAGTTAATAAATGATTTTGTTGTTTTAAGTTGTTTATAATGGCATTATTATCTTATTATAGAGAAGGAGTTGTCGAAGCAGGTTGTGATGAAGCAGGTAGAGGCTGTATCGCAGGTCCGGTAGTAGCTGCATCTGTTATTTTACCACAAGATTATCACAATGAATTACTAGATGATTCTAAAAAACTGACAGAAAAGAAGCGAGATATATTACGGAAAGAAATTGAACAAGAGGCAATAGCTTATGCTGTATCATTTATTGACCATGAAGAAATAGATCGGATAAATATTTTGAATGCAAGTATTCTAGGAATGCAAAATGCTGTAGATAAACTTCTGATACAACCCGAATTGCTGTTAATTGATGGCAATAAATTCAAGCCTTTTCGGGTTCCTCATGAATGTTTTGTAAAAGGGGATGGTCGTTTTTTGTCAATTGCAGCTGCATCTGTATTGGCTAAAACATATAGAGATGAGTATATGCTTGCTTTAGATACTGAATATCCTGTTTACAAGTGGAGTAAAAATAAAGGATATCCAACAAAAGATCATTGTGAAGCAATTGAATCGTATGGATATTCAAGTTACCACAGGAAAACATTTCACGTGAAATCACTGCATCAGACTAAGTTAGATTTGTAAATAGTATTTACGCTTTTCATATTTTTGAATTACCTTTATGTCACTATTGATTTTTTATGTTTAATCGGATTTTCTTAATTTTTGTAGGGGTTATTTGTTTGTTTGCGATACTATATCTGGGGACAGATTTAATAAGCGATAAATCGAATTTGACACCTCAATCAATATTTAATGAAAATGATGAAAAAATAACGATTATAAATCATTTTTCTGAAGACGGAATACATGCTAACCCTTTAGATGCGAATCCAAAAATTAAAAATATACTAACTCATCTTGAATCTATTGTAACGAATCAATACACAATTTACTTTTCTTCTAATTCGGATAAATTAATTATTCAAAATAAGAGGCAATGGAATAAAGGATCAATTCAAAAGTTTTTTTCGGCATGTAATTTAAAGCTAGAGCATTCTTTTTTTGATTATAAAACGAGTTTTGGTTACGATGTTTTTTATAAAAATGACATCCTTTTTATAGGTAATCTTTCAAAAGATATTACTTCCAAAAAATACTTGATTTCTTGGGATAGATATGCTAATTATAGTATCATACATAGAGATAATTCACGCAAAATCGAGGATGTTTATTTATCGGATATAGGTGAAGTGAAGTACCTATCTTATCAAAATGATAAATTAAATGGGAGTAAAATAAATGATAAAATTTTATTTTGTCATTTGCTTCCAAATAAGATTTCAGATTATCATTTCTATGAAAGTCAATATGCTGAATCTACTAATGCGATTTCGAAATTAACACCTATTTCAGATTGGTGTGCTAACGGATTTGTTCTTTTTCAATACGAAGGTTCAGCCTGTATGCTAACGGATTACAAGGATGGTGTAGATCCCTTTTCAATTTTAAGTGATTACACGGAAGAAGAGGAATTAATAGATGGAATGAAAATCCATTATACAGGTGTGAAATTGACTAATATTGAGGGTTATACATTTGAAAATGAGTTTTACATAGAATATTTGGATGACAAGATAGTTGTGTGTGATAGAAAAGAAACATTACGACAACTAAAGATGGATTTTGAATCAGGTAATACCTTGAGTTCAAATAAAAAAATGGTAGCAAGAATTTTTGATGGATTACCAACGATAGTAAGTGAAAGACATATATCTCATAATAAATCTTTTACAAAAGCTATTTATCGACATAAAATAAATGAAGTAATCAAGCTGAAAAGATCAAAAAATGAAATGATTGATGACTATAAATCAATCGATTTTGAATCTAAATGTATTAGTTTACAAGCTGGACTTGAATGGAATTATGCAGTAACTGAAGATAATACATTGTATGCTTTAAAGTTTGGTGTATCTAAATGGAGAATAGATATAGAAGGAGAATTAATAGGTGATCCAATGGTTATGGATGTGTTAGATCAAGGTGTTGATAATATCTTACTTACAACATCAAATTTCATTTATTTATTCAATTCAAAAGGGCAACACATAGATGGGTTCCCCATAAAAGTAAAAAGTAAACCAACTATAGCCGCAACAATTTTACCAACTTCTGAGGGGAATAAGATATTTTGTGTATTCAAAAATAATTTAGTTCAGAAATATAATTTGAAAGGTGATTTAGAAAAGCAAATTAAAGTTGATTTAAAATCAATTGATAAACAGATTTATACATTTAAATCGGATGGTGAAAATTTTGGTTTAGTTCTTAATGGTCAAGAGGGGCAGAGAATAGGTATTGATAAGTTAGAAAAGCTAAATAAGTTTGAGGGTTTAAGTGAAGACTTGGTATTTTGCACAAGTTCAGAAGAGCCTTCATTCTTTTATTTTGATGAAGAAGAATTAATTAAAAACTCCTTTGATGGGGAAATTGTAACAATAGGGAATTTTAAAAAGCATTCATTATTGAGAGTCATTTCCGGAAAAAGTAGAACCTATATAACGTTCTTGACTAGTAAGGAGTTAATTGTTTTAAATGAAGAGGGAAGGATACAAACCAAAATCAAATTTCCGTCATCAGGAATCACCAATTATTCAAGTCAACTCTTAGCGGATGGTAGTGTTATTGTTAGTTTGTTTGATACCTTGTCAAATGATATTTATATTTACACAATAAAAGGTAAGTTATTATTTAACAAACCAATCGAAGGTTTAAATAAAATTATTGTTTTTCAAGAAGGGGATAGTTATATAATTACAACTCTAGGGAAACAATATGTAATTCAATATAGAAAATAAGATGATTAATTTAACTAAGAAACAACGTTATATAGCGAGTGCATTATCGGGATTGTTAATGATGCTATCTTTTCCTGAAATAGGTAATCTATCGATGTTTATGTTTATTGCTTTGATCCCATTGTTGATGGTTGAACATACGATTTATACGAATAAACTAAAATCTAGTAAATTGTTTGCATACAGTTACCTTACTTTTTTTATCTATAATTTAGGTACTACTTGGTGGATTTGGAATGCAAGTGAAGGAGGTGCAATATTAGCTTTTGTATTGAATTCATTGTTGATGGCTGGAGTATTTCAGATGTATCATATTACCAAAAAGAAAGTAGGTAAATATGAAGGATATGCTGCTTTTATTATTTATTGGGTAGCGTTTGAATATGCTCATTATCAGTGGGAATTATCTTGGCCTTGGTTGAATTTTGGTAATGTATTTGCAAATAATGTATATCTCATTCAATGGTATTCAATTACTGGTGTTTTAGGAGGGACATTATGGATTTTATTAGT
>CANGHE010000074.1 GCA_947453545.1 Flavobacteriia bacterium | reverse complement strand
TTTTTCGCTCGTGCTATTGCCTGACTTTGTGATGCACCATTAGCACTAAGTCGCTGGTAAATATGATATAAACTATCTTCTGACGCAATATAAATGATAGAAATTCCATTATCAATAATTTTATTTTTTTGAAGTTTCACACCAAAAGTGCCAAAGTTTGAACTGCTAGAATTTACACGGTAATTATCACCGATAAGTTGGTTATGTTTTTGTGAATGGATAATTAATTCTTGTGCATCAACTATACCAATTGTCTTTTCAATTTCACCTTCTGTTTTTATATTTATTGTTGCGTTGAATCCAAAGGAGGATATGAAAAGCACGAAGGCAATTGAAACAATAAGGAAGATTAGCGTAACATATTTGTACCATTTGCTGCGTAGATTAAGTAATAATCGAAAAGCAATAAGTAATAGAAAAATTACAACAGAAAATCCAATAATGTATACACTCATGCGCAACCAATAAATGTCTGAATTTGATTCAATAAGTAAATTTTGCAAAGTAGACAAAGGAATTGTTCCATTATTAGTATCAGCAGGAATAAATGGATAATCAAAGATTCCGAATGTAACCAAGGAGAAAGAAATGCTGATAGCGATAAAGAGGCAGAAAACAGCAATAACGATACCTACGATTCTAAATACGGATTTGAGACGTTGTGTAATTAAATCATCCTGTCTAAGACGTTGTGCAAAATTGTTAGTTTCAGATTTAAAACGATCTGCGGCAGCACTTACTTCATCTTTAACGTTATCGATATTAATTGGTTTTCCTTGCATGCGTAAACGATCTATATTTGTTACCGCTTTTGGGGTTACAATCCAAAGAATTATATATAGTGGAATGCTAAATGCTCCAAAGAAGAAGATGATTAAAAAGAGAATACGAATAAGCATTACGTCAACGTTGAAATAAGCCGAAAGTCCACTACAAACACCTGCTAATTTCCCATTTTCAACATCTCGAAATAATCTTTTTGATACTTTTTCACTAGGTTTTTCATCCATAATTTGTTTCGACGTAGTTTCCTTTTCTTCTACAAATTCTTCCGGTTCACCCAAGGTATTAAGCGTTTTTTCTACATCAGTTTTTTCTATAACAGTTTTTCTTTCTGTTACTAATTCGCTAAAAAGTTCGGCAATGCGGTATTCAATATCTTCCACGATTTCTTTACTACCTTCATCTTCACGCAAGCGAGTCTCTAGACGTTGCAGGTATGATTTTAATAATTCATAACCATCTTCTTCAATGATGAAGTTGGTTCCTTTTAAGTTTACAGAAATAGTACGTTTCATATTCCTAATTATTTATAATTGTGTTAATTGCATTATTTAATTCGTTCCAAGTAATTTTCAGTTCGTCAAGAAATACTTTTCCAGCAGGTGTTAACTGAAAGTATTTGCGTGGTGGCCCAGACGTACTTTCTTCCCAGCGGTAAGAAAGTAGTTCCATATTTTTTAGTCTTGTAAGTAGAGGGTATAATGTACCTTCAACCACAATCATTTTAGCGTCTTTTAATTTTTCCAAAATTTCAGAAGGATATGATTCTTTTTTTTCAATAATGGAAAGAATACAAAATTCTAAAATCCCTTTACGCATTTGTGCTTGTGTATTTTCAACACTCATAATTGTAATTTTTTACAAATATTATGTTTTAAATGGTATTATGCAATACATAGTACTATATTTTTTCAAATCATTTTTTATTAACTCAATGTAAGTGCCTATTTTCCTTATTTTTGTTACAAATAAAATATGTTTATTTTGAGAAAAAAAAGAATATTAGTTGCTGTCACTTCAGATGTTTACTCAGACATGCGTGTTATGAAAGTCAGTAATTATTTAGTTGATAGAAATGCTGATGTAATAGTAGTTGGAAGAAATACGAAAGCTTTTGAATTAAACACGAAATTTCAAGTAAAGCTCATTAATCTAGTTTTTAATCGTTCTTTTTTATTTTATTTAGAATTCAACCTACGATTTTTATTTTTTGGGTTATTAAAAAAAGTAGATATTGTAGTTGCAAATGATTTGGATACGTTATTAGCAAGTTATCTAATATCTAAAATTAAAAGAGCCGATTTAGTATACGATAGTCATGAATATTTTACAGAATCGGTTGGCTTGCAAGGAAGAAGATTTCCAAGATTAGTGTGGTTAATTTTAGAAAGATGGTTATTACCTAAAGTAAAAAATGCATATACGGTTTCTAAGCCAATTGCAGACGCATATTACAAAAAATATGCTGTTCGTTTTGAGTTGATTAGGAATTATCCTGTCAAGATTGAACAAATAATTCCAATGAAGGACGATAGATTCACCTCCAAAAAAATTATATTGTATCAAGGTGTATTTAATGAGTATAGGGGATTAGAAGATGTAATTTATGCGATGAATTTTCTTCCTAATGACTATATTTTTCTATTAATTGGATATGGAGAATTAGAACAAAAATTAAGACAAATAACAAAGGAAAACCAATTAAATAATAGAGTATACTTTTTAGGTAAATTACCATATGATGAGATGATACGTTTTACAGCAATAGCAGATTTGGGGATTGCTTTGGAAGCTCCAATGGGAGATAGTTTTAAATATTCATTGCCAAATAAAGTTTTTGATTATATACAAGTAGGTTTACCCTTTATTAGTTTAGGAACTCCTGAAGTGAAGAAAATAATAGATCAATATCATGTAGGTAAAATTATTAACTATTTTGATAGTAAAGAACTAGCAAATTGTATTTTACAACTAATACAAAACAAAGTAGAATTAGATGAATTAATTTATAATCAAGGAATTAACAAGAGATATTTTACATGGGAAAACGAAAGTATTAACCTAGATAAAGTATACAATACTCTATTTTATTAATAATATTACGTACTTTTTAGTACATTTGTTTGTCAATAAATCCAGCTTATAATTATCAATTATAAGTATAATAAACAGTTTGAGTAGTATGAAAAGAAGTCAATTATTTTTAGAAGAATTAGTACGTGAAGCTAAGGCTACACGTGCATTATTAGCGGTGGTTCCTTTTGAAAAAGGCGGTTACAAACCACATGAAAAGTCGATGACCTTGAAACGATTAACAATTCACGTTGCTGAAATTACGGGTTGGTTTAAAGAAACATTGTTACAAGATGAATTGAATTTTGCAACAGGTGACCATACACCGAAAGAATACAATTCGATTGAAGAAGTATTGGCTTTGCACGATAGATTAGTTGAAAATGCTACAAAAATATTAAATGAAGTTTCAGAAGAAGAATTTGATAAAATATGGACGATGCGCAATGGTGAACATATAATTTTAACCGAACCAAAAGCACAGGTTGTTCGTACTTGGTGTTTTAATCACTTATTTCACCACCGCGGACAACTTTCTGTATATCTAAGAATGTTAGATGTTAAACTTCCAGGTATATATGGTCCAACTGCAGATATGTAATTTACAGATTAAAAAATCATTTATAGTCTACAATTTAGGGTTGAAAATTCAGTTTTCAACCCTATTTTTTGCTTTCAAATTAATTTTAATTTTTACTAAAATTTGATTTAATCGATATATCCAAGGTGGTAATAATTTCTTTTTTAAAGCTAATTCTTCATTATATAAATTACGAGAAAATTGTTTTGATAACCCATTTGCATTGGACAGTGCAATAAGTTGACTAAAATGTTGCGCTTTTACACCATCCAAATAAAGTTGAATGTTTAAACAGTAGTCTGCTAACACAGGAAATTGTTGATTATACAAAAAACGTTCAAATATATGTTTATGATAAAATACACCTTGATGGTGTAAGGTATTTCGCCAATATAACATAGAAGAGAATGAATTATTATATATTTCAGGTATATACTGAGAAGAACGATTTATATTCTTCACCTTTCCTAGTATAAGCTCCGTAGCTGGATCGATTTTTTGTCTAAAAATAGAAGAAATCACGTTTGAATCTGCTAACTTATCATCACTTCCTAAAAAATATAACCATGTACCATTCGCTTGACCTACTCCTAAATTCATTGCAGCATATATTCCTTTTTCATCCGAACAAATCAATCTAACTCTCGTATCCTCAAATTGAAATTGTTTTATCACATCGATTGTACCATCTTTAGATCGGTAATCTACTACAATAACTTCTAAAGCATCATATGATTGTTGACAAATACTTTCTATTGCAAGATGAATTGAATCAATAGCATTGTAAGTTGGTATAATAACAGATATAAGTGGTAGGTGTTCCATTAAATATCTTTCAAGAAAGCAAGTTGTGAACGAATATCTTTCAAATGGGTAACACTTAGGGTAGTTGTTTCAACTGTTTCTTCGTATGATTTTGTCGTTGATATGTGATCACCATAAGCATTAACAACTGCTGAATCACCGCTATAAACTAATCCTTTTCCATCTTCTCCAATGCGATTCACACCAACAACATAACATTGGTTTTCAATTGCTCGAGCAACTAATAAACTTTTCCAATGCGAGTTTCGTTTTTCAGGCCAGTTTGCAACGTATAACAAAATATCAAATTTTGCCGATTTATGGTCGTGTAAGCCATTACGTGTGATTTCAGGAAAACGTAAATCGTAGCATATTTGTACTTGTATTTTCCAACCCTTGTAATTTACTCTTACCTTAACATGTCCAGGTTTGTAAATCTTTTCTTCACCTGCAAGTGTAAACAGCTTACGTTTATCGTAATAAGTATATTTTCCAGAAGGTTCTACAAATATACCTCGGTTAAATAAATATGTATCCTCTTTCGCTATAAAGGAAGTATAAATCGCTGCACCTTTTAAAGCTGCCATATCTTTCAACCAATTAATCGCTTCTGAGTTATCCATATCTTCTGCTAACTCATCAGCATTCATAGTGTATGCAGTATGAAACATTTCAGGTAAAACGATGATATCTGTTTCTTTTACATCTTTTAGTAACTCTTCAAAATGCTGAAAATTAGCTATTTTATTTTCCCAAATTTGATTAGCTTGAACCGTAGTAATTTTTAAATCTTGCATAGTTTTTCTGCTGCTTGTATTAGTGTATTTTCATCTTTGGCAAAACAAAAACGAATGATTTGGTTATCTCTTTTATCTGCATAAAAAACGGATAGTGGAATTGCCGCAACTCCATGTTCTTTAATTAAACGTTCACAGAAATCTACATCATTTTCTTGACTCATTGTACTGTATTTAACTGTTTGAAAATAAGAACCCTCTGATGGAAGTAATTCAAAACGACTTTCTTTTATGAGGTTACGAAACAAATCACGTTTGTCTTGATAATACGCACCCAATGTTTGGACGTTTTTCTCCCGTAAGAATTTTGCTAAAGTAACTTGTGCAACACTATTTACACTAAAAACGAGATATTGGTGTACCTTTTTAATTTCAATCATAATTTCTTCTGGTGCAATCAAATATCCGATTTTCCATCCTGTGATATGAAATGTTTTACCAAAAGAAGAGACAACAATGCTGCGATTAAGTAATGAATTACGTGTATTTGCGGATATATGCTTTTGTTCAAACGTTATGTATTCATAAACCTCATCTGACAATAGTATTAACTCAGGAAACTTATCCATAATACGTTCAATAGCCAATAAATCTTCTTCATGATAGATACGTCCAGATGGATTGTGTGGATTATTCACGATCAACAACTTCGTCTTATTATTTATTACCCCTTCAACTTTATTCCAGTCAGGTAAAAAATCATCGTTTAAAGATATATGAATTGGAATTCCTCCTGATAATTCAACCGCAGGAGCATAACAATCGTACGCAGGGTCTAAAATCACTACTTCTTCTCTTAAATGTACTAATGCTTGAATTGCAGTGAAAATCGCTTGCGTCGCACCTGCAGTGACCAAAATTTCTGTTTCTGGATTTACTTTCCTTTGGTAACTTTTTTGAGTTAATATGGCAAGTTCAGCAAGCAAAAGTGGATGCCCTGTCATTGGTGCATATTGATGTGTATTTTCAACACTGGTTTCTTGAAGTAATTGAATTAGGCGTTCGTCGACTGGAAAATTTGGAAATCCTTGGGAAAGATTAATTGCGTTATATTGCATTGCCATTTTCGACATGGTTGTGAATATGGTTGTACCAATGTGTGGTAATTTTGATTTCATTTTAAGTATTTGAGTTAAAATTAAGTCAAAAATAAAGAAAGATTAAGTAATTTAAATTAAGAAAAGTTTACCTATCTACACATTATGTTAATTTTGAAAATAAATAATCAACGTATTTATTAAAAAATACGGGTAAAAATCTTTTAAATAACACGTTATGAAAATTTCATTTGTTTCCTTAGTATTAATATTAGCATCTTGTTCATCAAATGATACTGCAATTTGTGACTGTTTGTCAAGTGGTGAGAAATTAGAGAAATTTTCAGCAGAAATGTTAAAAAGAGAAGCAACAACTGCTGATTTATCTAAAATGAAAAAGTTGAAAAGCGATCAAATGAAAAAATGCAAAGAATTTCAGACGATGGATGGTGCCAAAATGTTGGAGTTGAAGGAATCTTGTAAATAAAAAATTTAATCCCTCCTTTTTACTGATAGGCAAATGCAATAACGATCATCATTATTGCAATCGTAAGATTTAATTTCTCTTGTTTGTACATTACTTTTGCATACTTTACCATAATCTGATATCCGGCCCACCAAAAAGGCATATTCGTAAAGCTTGACCAATGCATTAAATCAGGGACGAAATAATAGAAAAAGTATTCGTTGAATATTCCGTAAGCAGTGAAATTAAAAATTAATTCTAAAATAAGTAAATATCCTGATTCTAAAATAAATGAAGTAATTATATTCCTTTTTTTAACGATATATAATTGATAGTTTTTGTGAAAACAAACATATATAGCTGCATTACCCCACATAATCACACCGAAAGATGAGGTAACTCCATTATGGATTGGTAAAGTTCTATATTCCCAAATTTGAAAGTTAAAAACCCAATCGATTAATTTGAATAAGAATAATTCACCAAACATTCCAAACCAAGATCCGATAATAAAGTAACTAATCACAAGCCTCCAATCAACTTTAATCTGTTTACGTTTAAGAAGAAACACCCAAAAATAAATTGGTACAAATTGAATTAGTGTAAAAAGTATAATTTTCAAGATCATAATTAAATATTATCTATTGATTTCTTTGTCTTATTAAAAATTCACAAAAGTTGAGGTCTAATTGCGTAGTTATCTTAATATTTTCCTCATTTCCTTCTACTAAATGAATTTTCATTCCACTTTCTTCCACTAAGGAGGCATCATCTGTTATTCCTGAATGAAAAGCCCTATTATAGGCATTAAGTAATATGTTTCTTTCAAAAATTTGGGGAGTTTGTACAATTCTATAATTTGTCCTATTAACAGCGACGGAAGTAGAGTTTGTAATATTCCTTAAAGAATCTTTGATCGGAAGAACTGGGATACCAGTTCCGAATTCTTTTGCACTATCAAAAGATCTTGCTATTGTATTTAAAGAAACCAATGGTCGAACACCATCATGTACAGCTATATATTTACCTTTAGCTTGCACTAAAGCAAGTTGAATGGAGTGATAACGTTCTTCTCCACCTGAAACAACAATGTGAGGAATTGTAAAACCATGTTTTTCGCATAATTCATTCCAATAGGATTTCCAATTAGCAGGTAATGTAACTAATATTTGTGCATGATTATCAAAATTATAAAAACAATTAATCGTATGGAAAAGAATTGGTTTACCGGCAATATTGAGAAATTGTTTAGGTAAATCACCTCCCATTCGTTTACCAATTCCTCCGGCTGTTATAATGATAGTTTTGTCGCACATAGATACAAAAAAAGGTTGCCTAAAAAGACAACCTATATATATTAAGGAGTAAGATTATTTAATCTGATTAGGATTGTTTTCAGCCTCTTGGTTGAATTTACGTTGGTAATTTAACCAGTAAAATAAACCAATGAAACCTAAGATGATGCAAGCGTAATTGAATTTATTTTGAATGAATTCGTAAAATAAGAACGAAGTCTGAAGCATTTTAGCAATACCGAAAAAAATTACATTTGATGTCATAGTTTCATAGTTTTATTAGGACAAATTAAGTAATTTCTTTTCGAATTATCAACAATTGGGTTGAATATTTTGGATGTGGTTGTTAAAAAGATGACTGCAAACGTATTTTTGGCTTAATTTATAATAAATTGTATATTCGTGCCGATGTTGCGCTTATTTATAGGAAATCAACTTTTTGCTATACTTTTACTACCTTTTATCATTGGTGGTTATGTATTATTGAATGCATATTCCCATTGTTTTGAGATATTGCCAAGTATTGAGTTAGGTTTTTGGGGGAAACATTCTTTTTACAATGTAAATGCGTTACATTACATAACAGGAATATTAGTTTTATTTAATTCTATATTGGCTAATTATCTATTTAACTCAAATGAGTTTTACGATAGAAATAGTTATGTTATCTCTTTGTTTTACATTGTTTTTACTAGTTATTTTCAATCTTTTTATCAACTAGATGGAATTTTGCTTTCTCATACTTTTATATTATTAGCGTTTTTTCAACTGTTTCATTTGGAAAATAATGTAGATGGAAGAAAATGGTCATTCAATGCAGGTGTATTTTTTGGAATTGCTGCAACTTTAAACCCTCCTTTATTTATTTTATTGCCTGTTATTTGGCTTATGATAACAAGAATACGTCCCTTTGTTTTTAGAGAATTGTTATTGGCATCCTTGGGTTTTGTGCTACCTATCGTATATCTTATTTTTTATCTATTTCTAAATAAAGGTGTTGTACTGAAAAATGTATTTGCGAGTGACAAATTAGCGATTCATAATAATTGGGTAATCATTACCTCAATAGGTTTGTTTGCTTTTTTAACTTTTCTGAGCTTAATTGCAATATCATACAAAACATCGAAGAGTTCATTACGATTCAAAAAATTAACTGCGATCTTAAAGTTATTGATGTATTTGGGGGTTCTATTAGGAGGGATAGAATATGTATCTTTTGGTCATTATGAATTATTAAGTATTTCAATTATAGCATTGGCTTTTTTCTTGCCTTTTGCCTTTTTTAATAAATCGTCATCGCTTGTAGGTATGTTATTATTTTATGGTGCATTTATTTTCTCGTTTGTTAGGTTTTTTATGTAAAAGCCACCTGTTTCTATTGTAATTCGCTCATTTCAAATATTTTATTATTTTTACGTCTCTAAAAAAATAATAATGGAAGAAACAACTTGGAAAAAATTATTGAAATTCAATGGTAGTCACGGTGAATTAGTAGGGTTACGTATTGTAAATAACATTCTAACGGCTATAACGTTAGGCTTTTATTACCCTTGGGCTAAGGTGTCTATTTTGAAATATTTATACTCTGAAACAGAATATATGAGTACACGATTTGTGTTTCATGGAACTGGAAGGGAAGTGTTTAAAGGTTTTATCAAAGCACTTTTGTTATTCGGTTCGCTCTATGCTTTTTTCTTATATGCAATTTCTACACATAAGCCATTTATGAGTGTGATAGGGTTTTTGGTTTATTTTATAGGTGTATTTTTATTGATTCCTGTTGCAATTCACGGTTCGTATCGATACCGACTTTCTCGTACATCTTGGAGAGGAATACACTTTGGATACAGGGGAAATATGAAAACATTTTTTTCATTATATCTTAAAAACTTATTTCTAACAATCATTACCTTAGGCATTTATTCTTCTTGGATGCATGTTGCGGTACATACATATATCCGTGGAAATATCCGTTTTGGGAATATTGAATTCCGCTATGAAGGAAAAGGGGTAGATTTATTTTTAATTAAGTTGAAAGGTATTATTTTCACTATTCTGACTTTTGGTATCTATTCATTTTGGTATTACAAAGAAGTGCTAGCTTTTGAAGTGAATAACACAAAAATGATTCAAAATGGCAAAGTGATTCCGTTGAAATCTACCTTAACTGCGGGACAAATTTTTAGTATGATTATCACCAATTACTTAATTATCATTTTTACATTTGGTATCGGAACGGGAATAGCTATCAATCGTGCTTTACGTGTAGCTTTTGAAAACATTGCTTTTGAAAGTGAAATTGACGCAGATGCAATTTTACAAACAGAAGAAGATTACAAAGATGCAACAGGTGACGATTTAGCTGGATTTTTAGATATTTCAATCATTTAATGACTACTTTATTTTATTTTGACGGACTCTCATCCAAAGCGTATGCTTGTAAAATTGATATACGTTCCGAGCAGGTACATATTCAATTGGATGAAAGTTTGAAAATTATAAGTTGGGAAAGAGAAGACATTACTAATTTTGAATTGACAGGTAATTCTCTGACTATTAAACATGGTACTTTTCCACAAGAAACATTAGAAATCAACGGTAGTGATGCCGTTGATTTTTTTGCTTTACTTAGCAAGGATAATTTGAGGAGTAAATCGAAAGTATATTGGTTCAAAAACACAAAAACCATTGTATTATCATCCATTCTTGCGTTTATTGGATTGTGTTTTATATCCTACTTTTATCTTATTCCATTGCTGGGTGAAAAGGCAGTTTATCTTATTCCAAAAGAGGCTGAGGTTCAATTAGGGCAGAGTATTGCGGCCACTGTTCGCAGTTCAGAAGTTGTAGATGAACAAGCAACACTTGTTGCGAACGAGTTTTTAAATGAATTAAAAGCAAGTGAGGATTATAAAATCAATGTTACAGTTGTAAAATCAAGTACAGTAAATGCTTTCGCACTTCCAGGTGGACAATTATTTATTTATTCAGGAATTGTTGATAAAATGCAGAATTACGAAGAGTTTTCGGCATTGTTAGCACATGAAATCACACATGTCATACACCAACATTCGTTAAAAAGTTTAGGTAGAACGGCTGCATCTTCTATTTTTATTGCTGCTTTATTTGGTGATGTTTCAGGTGTAACTTCTGGAATATTGGATCAAGCCAATCAAATTAAACAGCTTTCGTATTCTCGTGAATTAGAAACACAAGCGGATACAGAGGGGGTGAAGTGGATGGTTAAAAATCATATCAGCCCAAAAGGGATGTTGGATTTGATGGAAATTTTGAATGCTCAACACGATAGTACAGCTGATTTTATGAAGTATTTGAGCACGCATCCTGAAACCAACGAACGCATTAAAACATTAAAAAACACAAAGGAAATAAAGTACACCTATAAGCAAAACGATGAGTTGGTTAGATTGTTTGCAAAACTGAAACAAAGTTTAGAGTAAATTTTACAACAAACCTTCTGTAAAATATTTTATCTCAGTTTCAAAATGTGCATGTGAAATGACTACTTTTGTGGTGTAAATTAGCCGAGAGGCATTTTTGTTTAAATAATACGAATCAAATGAAATTTGGAGTTGTTACTTTCCCAGGGTCGAATTGCGATGAGGATATGGTATATGTATTGGAAACAATGCTTAATCAAAAAGTAGAACGTTTATGGCACAAAGATACTGACCTTAAAGGGGCAGATTTTATCGTGTTGCCAGGTGGTTTCTCTTATGGAGATTACTTGCGTTCAGGTGCAATCGCTAAATTATCACCTGTTATGGGAGAGGTAATCAAACATGCTAACAATGGCGGATATGTTTTGGGAGTTTGTAATGGTTTCCAAATTTTGACAGAATCTGGTTTGTTAGATGGTGCTTTGTTGCATAACAATACACAAAAATTCATTTGTAAAAATGTATACTTGAAACCAACTTCTTCTTCAAGTGCTATTACGAAAGATTTGGATGCAAATGCTACTTTCCAAATTCCAATTGCACACGGTGAAGGTCGTTTCTACGCGTCAGATGATACAATTAAAAAATTATACGATAACGATCAAATAATTTTTAAATATGCTTCGAAAGACGGTGATACATCAGAAGAATTCAACCCAAATGGTTCTATTGACAATATCGCTGGGATAACGAATGCCGGTAAAAATGTATTCGGTATGATGCCTCATCCAGAAAGAGCAGCAGATGCTATTTTGAGTAACTTGGACGGTAAATTATTGTTCGAGTCATTATTGAATAACTGTAAATAAAAAATCAAGGACGGATTATTGTCCTTAAACAAATACATATGAGAGTTTTATTATTAGGATCCGGAGGTAGAGAACATGCAATCGCTTGGAAAATTGCACAAAGTTCACAATTAGACCAATTGTTTATCGCACCAGGAAATGCTGGAACAGGTAATCATGGGACAAACGTTTCTATCCAACCTACTGATTTTGAAGCAATCAAAACGTTTGTTTTGGAAAATAAAATTACCTTAGTTGTAGTGGGTCCTGAGGATCCATTAGTAAAAGGGATTTACGATTTCTTCCAAGCAGACGAAACAATCAAACATGTCGCTGTAATTGGACCTTCGAAAGAAGCTGCACAATTAGAAGGTAGTAAAGACTTTGCTAAAAAATTCATGCAACGTCACAACATACCAACAGCGAAATATGCAACTTTCACGAAAGATACGTTAGAAGAAGGATATAAATTCTTGGCTTCTATGAAGCCGCCTTATGTATTAAAAGCGGATGGATTAGCAGCAGGAAAAGGGGTGTTGATTTTAAATTCATTGGAAGAAGCACAAGAAGAGTTGAAATCAATGTTAGCAGATGCTAAATTTGGAGATGCGAGTTCTCGTGTTGTTATTGAACAATTCTTAAAGGGAATAGAATTATCTGTATTCGTAATCACGGATGGAGAATCGTATAAAATTTTACCGGAAGCCAAAGACTACAAACGTATTGGTGAAGGTGACTCTGGTTTGAACACAG
>CANGHE010000073.1 GCA_947453545.1 Flavobacteriia bacterium | reverse complement strand
TATTTCTTATTAAAATTACTAAAACATTTGTCTAAAGCGTGAAACCGGATAAGTGCATTTTTATTTATTGCCATGAGTATAAATTGAATTGGTAAATATAAATACTATCGATGCAAATAGACTGCACTAGTAGAAGATAATTTTGAAATCTAATTAAAAAACAAATCACATGTATAAAAAAATTATGATTATTGCAATTTTGGTATTAAGCACTGGAAACCTTTTTGCACAAGAAGTTAAAAAAGAAAACAAGGTTGCAGAAACTAAAATGGATGCTTTTGTTTCAAAAACTGGAACAATTACCAAATTCACCGATTTATTTCTTCCCAATTTAAAAACATCCTATGAAGTTGCGGAAGCAAGAATAAGAAAAGTTAATAGTGGGTTAACCACAAGTTACTTTTTTCAAATCCAAAAAACTGGAAAATACAGCAACCCAACAGCATCAATTGAATATTCAGATTTACTAGAAGTAATCAAAGCGTTGAAAACTTTAATGCTTGAAGTAGACAAAGACCTAGCAAACAAACCTGATTACTTAGAAAACAAATTTGTTACGGTTGATGGGTTTCAAGTAGGTTATTATGTATCCAAAGAAAAAGCAACCTGGTATCTAAAACTAGAAAAATATGGTAGTGAAACTACAGTTTTCATAAACGATGTAGTAACATTAGAAACTGCATTTAACGAAGCAAAAACCAAAATTGAAGAACAAAAAATAACTAAATAATTTTTTTTCATAAACAAAATAAATAAAGAGACCAAAAAACTCTATAAAAGGGGAGATACTGAAAATCCTAAAGAGTAAGAAAAACAAAATAAAACCCCAAAAATGAAAAAATTAGTATTAAGATCAATGTTAGCAGTAATTGTTGCTGTATTCGCTTCAAGTTGTGGTGCATCACATACTGGCTACATGGTAAATTCAGCATCTTTAAGTGCAGCAAATTTCTCTTATGTAAAACAAAACGTAACAGGTAAAGCAACTGCAACCTACGTGTTTGGAATTGGCGGTATGGCTAAAGAAACTTTAGTGAACACAGCCAAACAAAAAATGCTAGAAAACTATCCATTAAAAAGCAACCAAACACTAGCAAATATAACAGTGAATTTTAAAAAATCACTTTATTATTTTGTTGCTTTCGGAACAGTAGAATGCACCGTAACAGCAGATATTGTGGAATTCAATAAATAAGGTCAATTCGCTACATACCTAAGTGAGTAATTAGAATTAATATTCTCTTTACTCACTTTTTTATTGCAACAGCAATAAAATTTAATTTTATTCTTAAAATTTGCAATCTGTAAAAAAAGCGTAAAATATTTCTTACATAATTGGAAAAATATTTAAGAAAAATACTACATTAGTAGCTTTTATATTTATTAATTTCTTTAATAATAATATTGAATTTACAATAAGAAATCATCAATTTTCATATGCCGTTTATTTGAAAACATCTTTCTATCTCATTAAATAACATAGTCAATAACAAAATCAATTATGCTACAAAAAACAAAATCAATCAACATTAAATAAATGAAAGCAAAACAAGACAATTACTGGATAGTATTAGCGGATTTAATGACGGTATTAATGGTGATATTTCTATTTATAGCAGTGTCATATATGATTAAAGTTAATGAGGATAAGAAAAAACAAGAGAAAATACTAACCGATTATAAGACATCAAAAGTTGCATTATTAAAAGAACTAAATACAGAATTTAAAGAAGATTTTAAAAAAACTAAATGGAATGCTGTATTAGATTCTACAGATTTATCAATTAAATTTATTGATGAAAGAATACTTTTCGATAATGACAAAAGTGATTTGAAACCAGAATTTAAAAATATTCTTTCCGATTTTTTTCCTCGATACCTTAAAATCATTATGAAACCTAAATACATAGATAAAATTGCAGAAGTAAGGGTTGAAGGTCATACATCTCCAATAGGTGAATACATTCATAATCTTGAACTTTCTCAAAATAGAACTAGAAATGTAATTGCATATTTGAGGACTTTAGATTATTATCAAAATCAAATGCCCAAAGAGAAAGAAAGATTACAATATTGGCTTACAGCTAATGGTTTGTCCTACGGAAGAACTTTAGACAAAAATGGTTATTTAACACATAAAAATAAATTACCTCCTGATAATATAAAATGCCGAAGAGTGGAATTTAAAATAGTGACAACAACTGATGAATTAATAAATAAACAAATACAACAATTAAATAAATAAATATGTATATAGAAATTATTGGAGTAACAACTATTACTGTACTTGCAGTATACGCTTATAAATATACCAAAAGAACTCCAGAAAACAGAAATGAAGAATGGTTTGATTTTTTACCAAACATGTTTCCAACAATTGGACTATTAGGTACTTTTTCTGGAATTGCATTAGGACTTTGGAAATTCGATGTTACTCATATTGAGAATAGTATTCCAAACCTTATTGATGGACTAAAGACAGCATTTGTTGTTTCAATTGTTGGTGTAATTTGTTTACTTTTCTTCACAAGAAGAGTTGCTTTAATTAGACGTAGAGAAAATGAAGGAAAATTTAGTGATGAAACAAATGCAATTAAGGAATTAACAAATGTAATGTTAGAATTTAAAAAGGATTTAAATGATAATTTTGTTTATACAGACGAAAATAATAACAAAGTTACTCCAGCCAATTTTTTTAGAAATATTAATAATCAACTCGAACAACAAACTGTTGCGTTAAGTTCTTTCTCATTAGATTTAGCAAATTTAATAGAAAATGGGTTAGAGAAAATCCTTAATAATGAAGAAAAAGGAGTGACATTTGAGTTGCAAAACTTAAAAATAGAAATAGAAAAATTATCAAAAAATATACAAGCACCAGGAAAAGGTATAGCTGATGGAGCTATTGGACAACTTCAATCTGCAATGAAAGAAATGGTCCGTGAATTTAAAACTTCTGTATCAGGTTCTGCAAAAGACGAAATGGAAAATTTAGCCAAAACTTTAGGTGAAGCTGGTAAATCATTAAACGATTTTCCTGAAAAACTACAAGTAATGACGGATAATTTAAATAATAATTTTGCTGGCCTTCAAGATGTTATTAAAAATATAGGAGAAGAAACATTTAGAACTTCTGATGATATTAATAAAAAAATGCAAAATGATATTAAGGTAATGGCAGATATTTTGAAAGACAATGTTTCAGTCATTCAAGATGGTCAAGGAAATATTGTGGCTGAACAATCTAAAAATTTGCAACTTTCAGAAAATCTATTAAGTGCTTTTAATGTAAGTATTGAAACTATGAATAATATATCATCTAAAGTTAATGATACATTGTCAGAATTTAAATCCGTTCATAATGGAATGATTTCCGCAACAAATGAATTTAAAATTATTTCGGAAAATGTAAATAGTTCAACAAATCTAAATAAAATAGCACAAGAACATTTTTCAAAATATTCTAACGATTTCGTAAAAGGAAATCAAGAAACAGTGGAGAAAATTCTTGAAACAGTAGAAGTTTCAGTTAATCTAGTAGATGAATATACTGTAAAATTTGAAATTATTGAACAAGGATTAAAAGGTATTTTTAGTCAGATTGATAATGGATTAAATCAATACCAAAAGAATGTAGGCTCAAGTTTAGAATCTTATTTAACAAAATATAGTGATGCATTAACAAATACTGCACAATCATTATCAAGTGCTTCACAAGAACAATCTGAAATTCTAGAGGAACTTTCCGAACAACTTTCTAAGTTGAAAAAATGCAACTATGAAAAATAATATTTCAGAAATAATAAACTTTAATTTTTCTGAGGATAATTTTATTTATTATTCTAAAAATGTTATAAATCAATATACTATAAACGCTTTAGAAATTAATATAAATAAACTTAAAGAAATTGGGTGTGGTGACGAATTAATGGATTTAGAAATTAATACACAACGAGATGTAGTATTGAAATTTAAAAAATTTGCTATTAAAAACAACATTGAGCAGATTGTATTAAGCAAAAAAGAACTTAGAACACTTTGTTATTCATTATCCTATTCAGAATCCACAATAGAATCAATTCTTTCCAATGAGTATGAATTAGTCGTGTTTTTGGATTTAATAGATGAAGTATGGAAAGAATCATTTTTAAAAGGATTGATGTATACCTATTTTGTTCATTTTAATAAGTCAAATAATTCAATAATAAATTTAGAAAATTATTTGGTTAATAAGATAGAATTTTACGAAGGTGGAAATGCCTTTTTTAAATACTTCAAAGAACATAAAAAATATTTATATTTAAAAAATGGTGATATTACATTAGGTTATGAATTAGCATTAAAAAACATTTGCATCCTTGATATTACTTTTGCTATTAATCGACCTAAAAGTTGGATTTCGTATTCCTATTTTTCAGGAGTTTTATGTGGATATTATGAAAGAAATAAAACTAATATTTCATCCTATATAGATGATTTATTTACAATTTTAAAAGAACATAATAATAACATTACCTACAAAAAAATCATTTCAAAACTTATAATTCAAGCTAATGAATCTTTATATTCTGACATTCAACGAATCGTAAAATTAAAAGCATTAGAAATTATTGGAGACCCATCAATAAATAGTTTTTGGTTGCCTTTTGAAAATGCAACAGCAAATGAAATAAACGATTTAAAAAATGCTCAAATCATTTTAAATGAATGGTTAACAAAAGAATTTATTAGTGTATTTTTTAAAGAATGCATTAATGAACCTCGAAGAAAAAAGTTTTGGATTAAGTACGCATCAAGAATTGAAAAATTTAAAGTTTATGGTCCAGAACATATAAAAAAGAGATTGCAACAAAATCAAGTCATTAGTAAGTTTGTGAATTCAAGATTTAGTATAACAAATAGCAATCAAAATAAATGTGCTTTTGTTTTTCAAATGGGAGATTATAATTTGATAGAATTTAGTGAAGAAGGGTATGCTTTTGTAGCTCGTAAAACTTCACAAGTTGATTATATAACTCGATTAAAAACGTTGCAAAGTATTGAAGAAATAAGGTCGTCTAATTATGACGAACAATTAGTAAAAAATAATGGACATTCTTTTTATGATTTGAAAGAAGATGGTCGTTTATTTCATAAAGATAGTGATGTTTCTTGGGAACAAAAATTTGATTATTGGATAAATAAAAAAATAAGATAATGTATAATTGGGGATATAATAGTGGTTTTGAATTTTATTTTACTGATAAATCTAATAACATTGTTGATTCTATTGTTTGGACTTCAATTCAAGATGATTTTTTAGCTCAATTTTCTATATTAAATGAATTATTAGAAAATGGAAATGCAGTAATTATTGAAAACAAATTTTTTGTTGAAGACATAGAAATATTAAAATTATCAGATAGTGAAAAAAACATCTTATCTCTTCCGAATCAAAATAAGACAAAAATATTTATTCAAGGAAAAGGATTATTGAATAGCAATGGGTTCTTCTATACAATTTCATTTTTTGATTTCTTACCATACGGAAAACTTCTGTCCATTTTTAATGGGAGCCCTGTATTACAAATTGATGGCGTTTATCAATTACTTACTTTGGATGAATACATTTTATGTAATTCAATTCAAGAATTCAATAGTTTTTCTCATGAACTGAAAACATATCAAAATAATTTATTGCATTTAGATAAAATTAAAAAATTAGCATCTTCATGTAATGCAACTTTTGATAACACAATTAATAATGAAGATGTATTTGTTCCGAACAAAATTAAATTGGATGTAAATTATTCAAACGGAATTTTAAGTATTCAACCCGAAGTTGAAAAAAATGATGACAAGACATTTCAAAATCAAACCTATTTCAAAAAGCAATTTAAAGAACAAAGTGTTCGAGAAATTTATGACACTCAAGATATAAATAAAAAAAGAACAAGAGTAGTTATTTCTGATAAAAAAGAGTTGCTTGATACTTTAAAAAATAAAAGTTCAATATCATCTCAAGAAGAAATAAATGATTTAATAGAAAATTCTGAAAAATATTTTAATGATGATATAATTGATTTAGAAAACTTTAGTGAAAGAGTAAAAGAAATAGGAATATATAAACCAAAATTTTACCCGTTTATTTGTCCATACAAATCAGAATGGATACCTGGAATGCTTTTCAAAGATAAATTAAACGGTGAAAAGAAAATATATTTTAAAACAATTGAAGAATTAAATAGTTTTTCAGAAGTAAAAGAGAAAAAGATTCGTGAAGGAAAAGATAAATTTATTTGGAATGAATATGAAATAGATATTGCTGAGGCAGATAAATTCATTGAAATAGCAAGAAGACAGCTCAGAAATAAAGATAAACCTCTTAAAATTGATGAGGATACTAATAAAAACAAAGTCATAATAATAAAGGAAAATGCTGAGTTTCTTGAATACATAGAAGATAATGAAATAAGAAGAGAATTTATTCATAAATTCCATCCAATAAACAATCTTAATATTCAATTCAGCCTTAAAAATCATCAAAAAGAGGGAATTGCTTGGATGCAATCTTTATATTCAAATGAATTTAAAGGTTGTTTACTAGCTGATGATATGGGATTGGGAAAAACAATACAAATATTATATTTTTTAGAATGGCATTCACAAAACAATAAATCTGGCAAACCATATCTTATTGTAGCTCCAGTATCACTTTTAGAAAATTGGGAAAATGAATACAATAAATTCTTCATCTCAAAAACTTTAGATATTAATGTCTTGTATGGTTCTAATGAAATAAGTAAACATTACAATGAAAGTGATGTAAAAAAACTTCAAAAGAAACAAATTATATTAACAAATTACGAGTCTTTAAAAACATACCAAATGAATATTTGTGCTGTAAATTTTGCTGTTGTAGCACTTGATGAAGCTCAAAAAATTAAAACTCCTGGTACATTAATTACAAATGTATGTAAAGCACTAAAAGCCGACTTTAAAATTGCAATGACAGGTACTCCTGTGGAAAATACCTTAGTTGACTTATGGTGTTTAATGGATTTTGCTATGCCAGGTTTCTTAGGTAATGCAAAAGATTTTAGTAATGAATTTCAAAAACCTTTAAAAGAGGAAAATGTAGACATTAATTTATTAGGAGTAAAATTAAGAAATAGAATAGATATTTTCATTAAAAGAAGATTTAAAAAAGATGTTGCAAAAGATTTACCTTATAAATACGAATCTAATTTAGAAAAGGATAAATTTAAATTCAATAATATAAATGTTGTGAGAACTATGCCGTCAGTTCAATACAATCGATACATTGAAGAAATTGAAAAAGCAAACAACCAAGAGTTAGAAGGTATTGAAAAAAGAAACCAAATTTTAAGCACGTTATGGGCAATTAGAGAAATATCAGACCATCCATATATTGCTGATAATAAATTAGATGATGAGTTCTATAAAACAATAAACATTAATGATTTTATTAATAACTCAGCCAAACTACAAGCTTTAATGGCTATCCTTTATGATGTGCATAAAAAAAATGAAAAAGCAATAATTTTTAGTGATAGAAAAGAAACTCAAAAAATGTTACAATTTATAGTTTCTAAACAATTTAACATTTATCCTTCAATAATAAATGGGGATTCACCGTCAAGTGTTAATAAATATAATAATTCAAAATTAAGCAGGCAACAAACAATTGACTATTATCAAAGTCAAAATGGCTTTAATGTAATTGTTATGTCACCACTGGCAGCTGGTGTTGGATTAAATGTTGTTGGTGCAAACCATGTTATACATTATTCACGCCATTGGAATCCTGCAAAAGAGGAACAAGCAACAGATAGAGCCTATAGAATTGGACAAACTAAAGATGTTTTTGTATACTATCCTATGGCTATATTTCCCGAATCAAAAGAGAATCCCAATAACCATAAATCTTTCGATATAGTTTTAAATAATTTACTAATTAAAAAGAAAGAGTTAGCAAATGGTGCTTTATATCCGTCTGAACAAGTCGAGGTTAAACAAAATGAAATAATAAATGAATTAGGATTTTAAATTAAAATACAAGATGAAACCAAACATTTTTGAAAAAATAATTTTTGAACAACTTTATCTAACTGCTGATTTAAAATTAGCTCCAATACATATTACAGAAAATTTCGTAGTGTTGAATGGTCAAGTTTTTAGAGAAAATAGAAATAATGAATCTAAAAACATATTGATTTACCTTGATTTCGAATTTTATGATAAAATTTCAAGTGTTATCAATGATAATATAGATAAAAAACAAATCCAGTTTTCAAAAACCATCGTAGAGAACTTTTTTCAAGTAGATCATAAGTGGTATTGTAGTGATGGAAATATAATAAGTAAAAACAAAGTGTTGTTTTAATTGATTAACTAAAGTTAATGTGCAATCGAGTATAAGTAATAGAAGGAAATAAAATTTAAAGTAATTCACATGAATTCTAACAAAGCAGCAAAAGAAAAAAAAGAACATCTAGTTATAACTACTGATTTAAAATTGCTTCCCATTGAAGTAACCTACAATTACATAGTCCCAGAAGGTAAAATATTTAAGTATAAAAAAATTAAAATAGAAAAAACCATTAAACTATATTTTGAATATGATTTATATTTAGATATCCTTCTGGATATTAAAAAATACAAAAGAAGAAAACATTTATACTTTACAACTTCAACTTATGCTAGATATAGTAATATTCCGAATGATTGGTATTGTTATGAAGGGATCATTGGTGCTTATTCAGATAAAAAAGAAAACTGTACAATTATTAAAGAATTAGTTTAAATATCATTAGCACATTGACAACAAAATTACAAAAAGTGCTCTTTTATTGCTGTTATTTTTGTTTCGGTAAAAAGTCAATAAATAAAGGTTTGGCATTTGGTATAATACAAATACCATGGCTACAATTCAATAAATATAATTAATCATTAATATGATAAAACAATTTAAAGAAATTGATGCTTTTTTTAAAAACGATAGGTTTTCGGATAAAGAGCTTATGGATTTAAAGAATTCAATATCATTCAATTATAAAGATTTAAACGCTGTTAAATTAGCGTATTCAATTATTGAGCTTCAAATATTAAAATTTGAAATGATAATTAATGAAATGCCAATTCCTAAAACGCCAATAAAATCTGTTGAAAAAAATAAAAAGAAACCTGCAAAAAAAACTAACAAAATTAAAAATAAGAAATTTGTTGGTAATGAGGTAATTAATGCTAATGAAAGAGTAGAAAATAGTAAGAATACGAATTTAATAGGCATTCTAAGCCAAATTACAGAAACTGAAAGCAAAGAGTACATCCTAAATAAATTGAGAGAAAAAGGTATTTACAAAGGAAGAATAAATATTAAATTATCTCCAGAGGATTACAATTACATTAAACAACAAATAAAAAGTAAAATAAATACCAATAAAGAAAGAGACCCTTCTTTAAGGATTAAAACTAGTAAAACAATACAAACATCGAAATCAAATACGGTTTACGATAAATTAAAAACATTTAAAGGTATAGGAAAGATAATTTACATCAGATCAAAATAAATCTTTCTTATATGTTTTTAATTATCAAATATTCCCGACCGCGCAGATTTACAATCTTTACCCATAATATAAATCAATTCTAATTTATTAAATAAAATCTATAAATATGATTACTACATAAAAATGCGACAATCAACCAAATTATTAATATATTCCGACTACATTGTAACAGATACATGTGTGAGCAAACTTAAAATATAGAAACGATGAATCTAGTAGATTGTACATGTAATGGTAAAAATTTAAGTTGCTCAAAATGCGATGGTCGTGGATATTATGACATTGAGGAGAAGCCTATGAGTCCTATATTTATTTCTACACAAGAGAAAGAAATTATATCGAAAAATTTAGTAATTACAAGCAAAGATGAACTTAGAAATAATTTTAAGTCAATTGTAGATAATATCGAACGATGTTCATCAACTCAACAAATAGCTATTGAAAATCTTACAAAGTTTAAATGGAAACCAACTCGATCAAAAATAGAGATTTCTAAAATAAAATTATTATTTGAAGAATTGGATCGAATGGAGTCAAAAAAGTTCTTACTAAAAAATGAACTAAGTTCAATCATAAAAATTGGGTTAGAGTATAATATATATTTTAAACCAGATTATATACATCCACTGTCTACTATACAGTGTAGAATTAAATCTTTTTTGGATGCTCGAAATATGCTTAAAAATATTAAGGCTAAAAGATAAGCCAGCCCAAAACAGTAATGCCAAACTCTTCGAAGTCTACCTACTTCGAACCATAATTTTTAATAATAATTTAGAACTAATTATTGTTAATAGTAATAGTAAAACTTCCAACCTATCCCTCGGCAAACAATGGGAGATGAAACAAGAAAATTATCCCCATACTTAACCATTAAATTAAAAAAGATAATCACAATTCAAATATAATTTTATAAGAATACTTTTATATATTTGGTAAAACTAAATAAGAATATAAAATACCGCCTATCATTCTATTTTTGAATGCAAAACCGCTATTTTGTAGTGCATATAAACAAGTTACCAGCAATTTGACCAAAAATGCGCATAAATACACTCTAAAATTCACATAAATGGATAATTTGAAATTCAATCTTAAAATTTTTCTTATCGATAAAAATTTCTATTTATTCAATGGAAAAACAAATAATGAAATAATTGAACATATAAAAGACAATCATAAAAAAGGGTTACGGGCAGAACAAACAGATTTGAATATTGCAAAACCAACTTTGAATCACTTTGTAGAAAAAGATTTTGAACACTACACATATTGTTATAATCAACCAAAAACTCAAAATTATTGGAAATTATTTCTTCCTGATGAGTTGGCAAAAGATCAAAATTTTGAAATAGTTGAATTTTCTTTTGTACTTTTTATAATTTATAAAACTAACATTTATTGTACTGTTGGTGGCAGTGGATTTAGTGTTATCCAAGCTTTCATTGACAGCAATTTTGGTATTGATTTTTATCAACATTTTGCCAAACCAGAAGAAGACATAATTTTAAAAGTTAATACAAGAGGTGTTGCAAGTAACATATCGCAAAAAGATAATACATACACTTACGACCAAAGAATAAGTGAATCACTAGAATATTCTGAAATACCAAAAAAAATAAAAGTAATTGTACGTGATGAACTTAAGAAAGGAATATTCAAAAAATATGATTTAGATAGCGTAAAAGCAATAATGGAAATTGGTTCCTTTTTTTCTCTAAAAACCAAAATCAATTTCGAAGAACTTAAAGAATTAATAAAAGATATACACAAAATCAGGTCTGATAAATCTAAATACACACAACTTACATTATTTTCAAAAATAGATGATGCAATTTTATTAACAGAATTAAATAATGGTTTAAAAGAGAAAATTATCGATGACATTATTTTACATAATACTCCTACCGAGTTACATAAAATTAAAGAAGGTATAATAGAAGTTATAAATCCAAAAAAACTTGAAAAATTTTATGAATGTGATGAATTTAAAGTCAGGTTCAAAAAATCCTGGAGTAAGAATGATAGAACAGTAAAAGAAAAAGAAAATTTATATTTTGAATGTACTGAACATATCTTCAAAAGTGTTGAAAACTTAAATGATAGAAAAGAAATTTCATCAAAATTATTTAATCTAGATGTTATTGGAATTATTGGTGGCAAAGAATCAACATTTGGAAATTTCTATTCTCACATAGTTTCAGAAAGAACTTATTTAAATAAGAAATATTTTAGAGTTGATGGTAACTGGTATTTCTTAGATAATAAATTTCTAGAAAGAATAAATAAAGATGCAATAAATACATATAATCAAAATGAACTTACAGAAAGTCTTTTAAATAAATGGATAAAAGGATGGGATGAAGATACTTACAATTTAAGTCATACTAAAAGTAATTATTACATTTTAGACAAATTAATAAAAGATAATATTGAGTTATGTGATATTTTAATTCATCAAAATAATACATTATATTTTGTCCATGTAAAAAATGGTTTTACAACACAAATGAGAAACCTTTATATTCAAGTTGTTTTATCTGCAAAAAGACTTAATAACGATTTATTCAATAATACTGGAAGTAGTTACTTCATCAAAACAATTGAAAAATATAATAAAAAAAATAAAGTAAAAATAGATGCAAAAGATTTACACCAGAAAATTTTAAATAATGAATTAAAAATAGAATTTGTAATGGCTTACAACAATTACTCTTATATTGGAAAAACTCCAGCGAAGAAAGTTGAATTAAGTGAATCAAATATTGCGAAATATTCTTTAGTCCAAACAGTTCGTGAAATGAGAAGTTTTAGAAGATTTGGAATTAAAGTGATTGACATATCGAAAATATAAACTGCTGGAAACAGCAGTTTCAAGAAATGGCGAGGTATAGGATTATTTATCCCCAGCTGGCGCATGTCACGTCCTAAAATAAGTTTACATTTTGCAACTTGTGCTGGATATTCCCGTAACCAAACTAAGATGCTTAATAAACAAGTATAGTTGAGGTAATAAAAAACATTTTCAATAAAAAACACGAGCCATCAAGCGGTCTCTCTTCGGTCGTTCACTTTGTTTCGTTCGGCTGTTCCAGTCAGTCGTGCCTCCTTCCGTTCCACAGACACTTCACAGCATAAAAAAATAGAGCAGCTTAAAAAAAAGCAGCTCTATTTTTTCTGCTGTTCGTTCCTCAACTTCACCGTTCACTTCCCTTCGTTCGTCAGGGCTACTGCATCCACAATACCGCTTCATTCCGTTTCGCTCCGTAAACTACGCTACACTACATTCCAGCAGTATTGTGTCTGCCGCCCTTTATATTTTCAGCGGTGGCGCTCTTCGCCCAGCCATCAG
>CANGHE010000072.1 GCA_947453545.1 Flavobacteriia bacterium | reverse complement strand
CGTTTTTGTAAAATGCCTTTCTACTGTTTTTGAATCTTACTTCAACTATATCGTATGCTTTCTGACCATTTGGCAACTGCATGTTAGCCAACCAGTTAAAAACACCTAATTTATTGCAACCACCAGAACTACAGGTACCGTTATTTTGACAGCCTCCTGGTGTTCCACCACCTGTGCTACAATTGGTACATCCCATAATTACTTTTTTTGAACTGCAAATGTACGATTTATTTTAGAGAGTATAATCTAGTAATAAAATTCAAATGAAGGTAAATATTATGAAGACAAAAGATAATGTATATATTCCTAATAATAAATTAAGGTTCAAAATATTTAAATTAAGTAGTTAATAATACGTAATAAAATTATATATTTGACTAATTAAAAGTAAGATAGCATGTACCTTCAGCGCTCCATATTTTCCAATCTTGAAAAATGGAAATCAAAAAAAAACAGAAAACCTTTGATTCTTCGAGGAGCAAGACAGGTTGGTAAAACTTCTGTGCTAAAAGAGTTTTCAAAATCATATCGTTACAAAATCACATTAAATCTTGAAAAACCAAAACACAAACAACTGTTTGAAGATAATGATTATATAGATGACATATTGGGTATATTATTTACAAAACATAATATACCAGTTGGTGACAAATCGAATACATTATTAATTATAGATGAAATTCAAGAATCACCTAAAGCAATCCATCTTTTACGTTACTTTTATGAAGAATATCCTACCTTACATATAATAGCAGCTGGATCATTACTAGAATTCGCAATAAGAAACACACACAATTTTCCTGTTGGCAGAGTGGAATTTTTGTACATATATCCATTCAATTTTCAAGAATATTTATTAGCTATTAATCAAAATGAATTAATAAATGAACTTAATACCGTTCCGGTAAATAGTAATTTCCATAACAAACTGGTTAAATTATTTAATTATTTCATAACTGTGGGTGGTATGCCTGAAGTCATAAAAACCTTAGTTAATAATAATAATGAAGATGAAATTTCGTATGTCTATGAAAGCTTATGGTCTACCTTTCAAAACGATATGGAAAAGTACACTAATAGTGATTTAGAAAGAAGAATTACAAAACATATTATTGAATCAGCCCCTAATTATGTAAATAAACAAGTCAACCTAGATGGTTTCGGTAACTCTTCCTATTCTAAAACTCAGATAGAAGATGCGTTTCGTAATCTAAATGATGCTCGAATAGTACAACTAATTTACCCTACTAATTCCAATGAAATTCCACTTTGTGTAGACTATACAATGAATCCGAAACTACAATTTATAGATACTGGACTACTCAATTATTGTCTTCAAATTAAAACACTTTTAAAGAATCAAGAAAATTTATTAAATGTTCTAAAAGGAACCATAATAGCTCATGCAATCAATCAAGAATTAATTTCGATTAATGCAATTACGCGCTATCACCCAACATTTAGTATAGATCATAAATCAAATTGTTTAATTGATTTATTATATACTCATGAAGATAAAATAATTCCAATACAAATTATAACATTAGAAAATGAATGTGCTAATACAATAGAGAATTATATCGATCAGTGCAGCCATCATTATGCTGTCCAAATAACAAATAAAGAATTGTCAATCGAACAAAAAACAACCAAAAGAGGAAAAAAATACCAAACACTTCACTTACCATATTATCTAGGAACTAAAATACCTAATTATGTAGAATGGTTCATTGCTAATTATTAAAAATAAAAAGCATTTCCATAACAAACACCATTCTGCCAAATAAGCGTTGGCATAGGAATTTTAACTGCATTTAGGGGCTTCAATATCTTTTTTATTAGTTTATTTTTTACTGGTAATTTAGCTAAATCAATATCTAATGACATTAAATATTTCCTTTTCGCATATAAAACTTGACCATTTGACAGCAAATAGGAATTGTCTTTCCCATTAATCTTAGCATCAATACCATAACCTATTGAAAATAATAACCAAGAAGGGAACTTACTATTCTTCCAAATCGATCGAGGTGAAATACTAAACCAATAAGTCTGTCCATTATAATCTTTAAAATACCTTTCTATTGTAGTTGAACCTAATATTTCTGGGCGAATTGAAGCATAATGAGTCGGATGATAGCTTTGTTTAAGCATTAATAATTGGTCTTTGAAAAGTAACTCTTGTGATAAATATACTCCTGCTCCAATTGTATTAGCAGTCATATCTCCCCATGAAAAACCCCATTCTGCACTTTTTCCATCTAGTAATTCCAATGTTAATTGATAACTCCAGGCTAAAGTTGAACCAATAATTGCAGACGTTGATTTATTTATCCCTGACCATCTGTTTAATGAAGCAATGGATTTACTTATATGATAAGCTGTAAATATGTGTCCAAACTTATCCATTTGCATCCATTCACTATCGTCATTAAATGTGTGAAATTTCGCTTTTGGATAATTTGCGTACCAAACTTGATTTAAACTTACTATACTGCCAGACCATACTGAACCATAAAGTGTAGTTAACCCTATTACTCTTTTATGTTTTAAAGTATCAGCAGTTTTAAAAAAAGAAGACTGAGAATATAAATTAATCGCTAAAAAACTTGATAAAATAATATGTGGAAATAGAATACCAACTTTCCGCTTTAAATAACTTATCATGATGCTATATTTCAACCTTATCTCTCAATTTACAAATCTGCAATAAATGAACTTAATAATTTGAAGAGATTCTCGAATTTTGCAAAAGTTAAATTATCATATGTATCATAGATATCGTGGTAATTTTTGTTTGGTCCCATTGTGTAAATAAAAAACGCAGGAACTTTTCGTTGACTAAACCAATAATGATCGGAATTAGCCGCCTCTCCCCTTGGTTTAATTAAATCAACCCAATTTCCTTTTTCATTTAATGATTTCAACTTTTGAAATTCTTCTTGATGCAAAGTCGCGTTTACTACCGTGATTCCTTCTTCGCCGCTTCCCATAATATCAAGATTCACTAAAAAATGAATTTTTTCAAGTGGCAACCACGGATATTGAACAAAATAAGATGAACCTAGTAAACCTACTTCCTCCCCTGCAAATGCTACAAATACAATATTATAATTAATCGGATTTTTCTTGTAATAATTTGCCAATTCTAGTAACATTGCAACACCACTTGCATTATCATTAGCACCTGGAAAATAAACATCTTTTCCCATCATTCCTAAATGGTCATAATGAGCAGTGATAAAAATTGTTTTAGTATCTTTTTCTTTACGTTTTTTGTTAGGTATTGCTGGAACCATCCCGATAACGTTGGTAGACAAATGACTTATCAAATATTTAGATTTAATTTGCGTCGAAATTGAAGCGTTAGAAACAAATTTATTCCCTTTAACATAAATCAATGAATATGCAAATGGTTCATTTCCAACAGAAAAATTGAATTTTTCATCAGTTAACACTAATACATCTAATTGTTGTGATAATCCTGGAATGACCTCTAATCGAATGCGTTTCAATGAATCTCCTTTCAATCCTCGAATATCTATTACAACACCTGAAATATTTAAGGCATCCTTATACACTGAAGAAATATACCGTTTCTGTATCTCTGAATCGAATATCTCTTCTTTAGTAAGTTGTATGTATTTCCAAGTTACATTAGAAGAACCACAATTTGGATCTACCAAATAATCTACGCCTGGAATTAGAGTGTCCTGATTAATCACCAATGTCATTGCATTGGGGAAAGTATTAACAGGATTGGAAAAAGATTGATAATATGAATTGTTTTTCAGTTTTTCAAGTCCTATTTTTTGAAATTCATCACCAATAAAACGAGCAGCTAGCGAATCTCCTTGATTAACATAACCTCTACCGTAAAACTCCTTTGAACAAAGCGTTCTTGTAATTCTTCTTGCATTTTCTAATTGTCCAAAAATGGAACTTGAAAGAAAAATCAAGCAAATTAGAAAGAGCAATTTACGCATACCTTCTTGCTACTTTTTGAACAAACTCAACCACTAAGTTACTTTCCAAGTCCCAAGAAAATTCTTGTTTGTAGTTTGTTAAAACTACTTTTGCTTGTGTAAAGTCTGGTAAAGAATCAAAAATTTGGATTGCCTGGTAAAACAATTCGCTTGAGCCATCAAACAATTCGTGAATCATTTGAAGTTTTTCGTTCAACCCAAAAGCACCATTTAATGAGTCTAATCGAGAAGACATTAATTTAGCCCCTAATGAATTATCTTGATCTAGCATTTTATCAAACGCATCTTTTGGTCCATTCGCGATTAGTTCAGTAAAAGCAAGAGGTGTATTTTCAATGATCGATGTAGCTGGCTCCTCAGCAACTATTTCAACTACATTTTCTTCAATAACAACTTGTTCAGAAACCACTTGCTCAACGACAGCGTTATGTTGAATTAAATCTTGTTCATTCAAGGTATGTGCATCAGCAGCAACATCATTCGTTTCTTCTAATTGATCAAACAAAGAAAATGACATATCAAAACTTGGTTGTTCCTCAACAACTTCTTCTTGTTTTTCGAACACAGGTGTATCAGTTACCTCTATAACAGGATCAACAACAATATGTTCTTCCTTCACTACTGACGTTTCTACAACTGCGATTACGTCACCATACACTTTTTGTTCGTATGCTTTATATCTCAATATCAAGGCTCTTTCGTATAGTTCTCGCGTTGAAGTAACAAGTGTTTCCATGTCTGATTCACTTAAATTCCCTGTATTCAAGTTTTCAAACAATAATTGAATTGTTACTAATAAATCTTCTTTTGAGTCAAATGCTGCCATAATTTACTTTGTATTTGAAGGAGCGTAAAGGTAAAAACTTTATATGGAATGAAGGTTAAGCCTCTTCTTTTTTTGTCAATCCATTAAGAGAAAAAACAATCCCCTCCTTGATTTTATTCTCGTATAATTTTCGTGTTATTGCGGTTTCATCTTCTCGCGATGGGCGTTCATGAAACAAATGATATTGTACTAACAAAAACTTCATTTTGATAAATAAAAATCCTGCTTTCTGAATTCGCCATTGAATATCTGAATCTTCCCCATAACCTGGTAACTCGTAATCTTCATCAAACCCATTGACTGCCTCAAGAACTTTCCTTGGAATAACCATGTTACACCCTAACAAAGCAGGTTTATTAGTGTATTTAACCGATTTCCATGGAAAATAAAACCCATCTTCAATATGATTGGCTTTATTTTTAAATAAACTCCAAAAAGAGGGCTTACACCTTTTCGATTGTAACATCGCTTTCGTTGTAACCGCATCTACATTCACTCTTTTTGCAAACAATACAGTATTTTCGTTGAATTTAGCCACACATTGATCTAAGTAATTGGGGTGCAATACACAATCTCCATCTAAAAAAATCAATAACTCTTCCTGTGAATTAGCAATTGCTTCATTTAATATTTTATTCTTTCTAAACCCAATATCTTCTTGATGCACATGGGTCATTTCAAAAGGATAAACTGCCGTTGTTAAAAATCGTTTCATCACTTCTGAATTTCCATCTTCGGCAATCGTAACTTTAAACATTTTAAAATGTTGAATCGCTAATGAATCTAATACTTTCGATAAGTACAAAGTATTCTTATAAACTGAAATAATAACACGTATTGTTGGTACACTACTCATATTAAGCATTTTTTAATAAATTATCAACTGCTTCAACTTCTTTGAAATGTGTATATTTTGATTCAGCTTCTTTTTGTGCTAACAATCCTCTTTCAATCATTTGTGAATTGTTTTCAATCACATATTTCATCGCGTTTTTACATGCAAACAAATCATTTTGTGGATAGAGTGTACCGAATTTACCACCTCCAAGTATTTCTGTTGTTCCACCTGACTGAGTAGCAATAATAGGTAATCCATAAAACATAGCTTCAATAGTTACCATTCCATATGTTTCACTCTCTGAGGCTAACACAAAAACATCAATAGCATTGTAAAATTGCGCTACGTCTTCGCGATGCGACACAAAATGTACATACGGCTGCAAGTGATTATCTTCTACATATTTTCGTAGTAATTTATCGTATTGTTGACAATGCACATCGTTAATTGTTGGCGAACCAAAAATCAACACCTCTACTAATTTTCCTTCATCAATGAGCGCTTTTGCTGCTTGTACAACTAACAGCTGTCCTTTTTTTTCAGAAATACGTCCGATTATTCCAACTAATGGGTGTTTTGATTGAATATTCAACAACACTAAGGCTTCTTCTTTTGAATATTTATTTTGAAATAATTTATCTGTATCTACACCAATCGGAATCACTGAAACCCTTTCTATTGGGTAATGCGTACGAACTGTTAATTCATCTTTCAAATAATTCAACGGACTAATCCAACGATTAATACTTTTGAATCGAAAGGTATGTAACATGTCTTTTTTGTTAATCCCTAATTGCATATGCTGTTGATATACAATACGTAACGATCTGATGTAAAATCGCTTCACCCATGAAAGTAGATCGATATCTTTATTGTCAACTAATAAAACTTGTGAAATTTCATTTGATTTCAATGCTATCGACAAGCTCTTTGCGGAAGAAAAATCAAAATACTTTCTATTTTTTTTTATAAAAACAATGTTAAAAAATTCATTAGAAACGTGTTTTGGTAAGGAAGATTGCTCTTGGGTAAACAGTGTTATCCTATATCCTTTTTGGGTAAGCAATCTTGCTAATTTCAAGGTGTTCATTTCTAGTCCGCCCCAACCTGTAGATGTTATTAATATTCCTAAATTCATGCGCTTACTTTTTACTTAAAAATCCCCAATAAGTGGAGCGGTTCAATGCAAACAAACCTGCTTCTGGATAAAAATTCTTAAAACTTACAGGGAATTTAGGTTTCTTACGTTTGTCCCAAATGGATTTATAAGCCATTAATTTACCCTCTTTTTCTTCAATAAAATCCATTTGTTGTCTAGTATGTGTTCGCCAGAAATAATAATTACTCTTCACACCATTAAAGTCATTCCATTTTATCCGTTCAGCAATGAGCCAATTTTTCCACAACGCATCAACATCATTACGTAAATCTAATCCATGAAAATTCTTGATAACAGCATTCCGTAAACCGTTATCCATAAAATAGACCGTATGTGTTTTCTTTAATTCATATTTATTGTCGCGAAAATAGCACGGTATCTTTTTTAATAAATAGGCTTTCTCAAGCAAATCAATATAACGTTCAACCGTTTCATTATCTAAACCCGCTCGCTGCCCTACATCGTGATATGAAATAGGTTCTCCCATATCGAAAGCCAGTACTTGCAACATTTTCATCAACTTAAAGCCCTTGTTAATACGTTCTTTTGGATTTAATTGTGTGAAAACAGCATCTTTAATTAAAGCCAATAAGTATTTTTCTGCTCCTTCTGGATTTTCTACAACATCTGGATAATTTCCAAAAACCAATCGCTCCTCTATGCGTTTATCAAATTCAACTATTCCTTGCTGATTCGCCATTTCCTGAAATAGAAGTGGAAAGATGTTCATTTCCAAGCCTTCCATTTTTAATACATCTCTTAGTACTTTGTCTATCACTGGTTCATACGAACAAAGTAAAACCAGCTTCATATCGTAGCTACTAGAAAGCACCTCTTCAATCATTGCTTGTAACTTAGAAAAGTATTGCGCCTCTTTGAATAAAATATATTTTTTTCCTTCAAAGTAAGTCTTGAATTGCCCAGACGGAACTTCTTCTAATTTTTTTAGCGTTTTCTTTTTTGCACCATCAATTATTAAAATTTGACTTTTATCTTCAATCAAACTTTCAACTAATTCAGCGGATTTAACCCCTCTTGTTCCAAGTAAAAGTAACAATGGATTATTTTCTAAATGCGATTGAATCTTTGGTGTTATATAACGCTGTATCATAATTCAAAATTAGGACACTAAAATAAGCAATTTCGAATATAATATCGAATTTTGCGAAAAATGTAAAAGCTTATTCTTATAAAAGCAAAAACTCCGACGTTCATCGGAGTTTTGCTTTTATAAATTAAGAATGAAATTATCCTTGCTTAACAAATTGTAAATTCACATTTAATTTAATCTCATCACCTAAAACAATATTTCCTGTTTCTGTAACTGCGTGGAAAGTCAATCCAAATTCTTTACGGTTAATAACACCGGTAATCTCAAACCCAGCTTTCACATTTCCATAAGGATCTGTTGCAATACCACCAAATTCAGCCTTTAATTCAACTGTTTTAGTTACATCTTTTATTGTAAACTCCCCAGCAATAACATATGTATCATCTGATTTTTTTGTTACTTGATTAGATACAAAACTAATTTTAGGGAAATTAGCAACATCAAAGAAATCGCCAGATTTCAAATGACCATCTCTATCTGTTTGGTTTGTGAAGATTGAATCTACGTTTGCATCAAAATGGAACTCTGCAGTTGTGAAGTCATCTCCTTCAACATCTACAGAACCTGTAAATTCTTTAAAAATTCCTTTTACAGTAGAGATTACTAAATGTTTGATTTTGAATTCTACTTCAGAGTGAGTTGGATCTATTGCCCAAGTTGTTTTTACTAATGTTGACATATTTCTCTTTTTTAATTATATATCAAATGTACAATATAATTTATTTACCTTGGTAAATAAATTAATAATTTATGTTAAATTAACTTTAACTATAGAGTTTATTAAAAAAAGGCGCGTACCTCCATACCTCCAGCATGGATAGCTCTACTTGCCTCTGATTGACGTCCAGAATATTGAATAGAAATTTGCAGTTTTTTTGTAATCGAACGTTGATATCCAAGTGTCCAAGTTTCATTTTTACCCGGCTTCAACGCCTCTAACATTTCAAAACCTAAAGCAGAACTCATACTACCACTAAAATATATTTTTACAATAGAAAAACTTGCTTGCAAACTACCTTTTTCTGCTTGATTTAATTTCATACGCAGCGTAATTTCTTTTATATTAGCTGATTCGTTAGACTTTGAATTTTTAGATGCATACCTCATATCTAAAGTATATCGTATAGTAGTTGATGGTTGATAACTAATCGAGGGTTTAATAAAATAATATGAAAGAGAATAATTTCTTCCTGTAGTATAATCTGCATTAACATCTTTAATACCTCTTTGAAAAGCAGACTCAATTAACACTACTCGATATAAGTTCAAACGAGCATTCAACTCGTGATAACACTCATTTCGAGCGTCGAAACCAGTAGCCAGAAGACTTTTAGTTTGATTATTCTGGTATATATATTCTCCCCCTATGATTGAACTCGTTCTATTAATAAATAATGTATTACGTAAGTTATATAAGGTGCTTATTAATGAAGTGTCATGAGTAGATAATATAAAGGGATTAAAATAAGTCTTACTATCAAAAGTATTGGTCTTTCGATTTATCCTCATTCTTAATTGATTAGAGAAAATGGCAAGGGATTTTTTTAACGTATTATCGGAATTACCCCACACTCTCTCAGGTTTCAAAAAAAAAGCTTGATTTAACTCATTAGAATAGGTTTTTACATACTGATTACTCGGTGTAAAAATACGTATATAGCTTGCTTGATCAACATATTGAGATACTTCAAATTCATTCAAATCTTTTACACCGTCATGATTGTAATCAATCCAAGTATACACTCCTTGACCATCGTTAACTTTGATGTAAAGAAATTCTTTCTTTAATTCCAGACCACTCCCTATTTCATAAAATGAGTTCCAATTAAGCGCTCCTTTCCAAATACTAAAATCATAATCAATTCGACCGAGTAATGTGTTTTCTGGTGCTTGATTAATTAACTTATCATTACTAATTTTTAATTCTCTATAATTAAAAATCAAATTTAACCGTTGATTTTTTTTCGTTACAATATTAAATTCACTCCCAATATTTTTTGCTCTTGAGACGAGCAATAACTGAGCACTATCGGAACGAAAATCATTTCTTTCTCTGTAAAATATCTTATAATTGAACGACGATGAATCGGCATTAGAAATATAAAATTGGTAATCATAAAAAGAATAACTTTGTAAATTAAGGAGTGTATTAGTCTGAAATTTATTATTTTCTTGATCATCTTTGTAGCCTATTCTAATTTTCCCAATTGCTTGGGAAAGATTTAATTTATGCCTGTAATAGTTATTTTTAATCGCATCATGTTTACTACTTAAATAACTCGATGTCCATTCCGCCATAACACCTTTGTTTCTCCACTTACCATTGAATGAACCTTTTAAACCTTGATATTCAGATCCAATATCATATCTTACACCTTCAATAAATAAGTTACCCTTTTGCAATTTTTCTATCTTTGTTGATAATGTATTTGATAACTGATGACCTTGATATCCTTTTCCTCTTGTATTCCAATCTCTATCAAACTCAACTGGTCTATAAATCTCAATAGGAGTAAAATTGCGTGATAAATACTCTACTTCAGCATTTGATTTTATTAGCCATTGTGTTAAGGTGTCTCGTCCCAAATGTCTAACATTCTGAATTTTTGTACGATTACTAAATCCATTATTATCATTATTCCCAATGACAGAAAATGTATTTATATCATTTCGAGTAATTGCTGATTCAGTTTCAAGAAAAGTATTCTTATTTAATCTATAAGAAATACCAGATGATAGCATTTGTTTTTGTTTTGGAGTGACAAGTAAACGAACGGGATCATAATCACCTTGGGGTACACCATTTATAGGTGCCACCCACTTATAAATCTTACCTAATGCATTAAATCTATCTAAAATATAATTCCCCTTATTTTCCCCTACTAAAGAAAATGTTACCTGAAAGTACGCATGCTTAGGATTAACTGAATAGATTAAAACATTGGAATACCCCAAGCTATCTATCTTTCTATACATATTTTGATTTTCAAGAAAACCAACAGAATCAACACTAAACGAATTTGCTAATTGTAAACTATCTCCTATAGATGACAACAATAATTTTTGTTGATTACTCAATGACTGTTGAAGAGTCTGATTTTTAGCGTCCTGTTCTGAATATCCATTCATCCAGAAAGTTAATTTTTGAGCTGTATAGATAGCATTGGCGGTAACTAATGAACGAGCATAAGATTGATCTGTATATTGAAATTCGACTACTATTCGAACATCTTTCGTCATAATATTTCTACTAGTAAAAGTTACTTCTGCCGTATTGTAGTTGATCACATAATCATTTTCTTGCCCTCTCTTTAATAAGCGACCATCAATATAAACTTTTTCTGTTCCCGATAAAATAATTATAAATGGTTCATTTTCATTTCCTTTTAACTTATAAGGCCCCTGATTAGATTCCACACCTTGTACTATTTGTCTTGCATATTTTCCTTTAGAAAGTCCAATAGCTCCACCTGTTTTCCATTCCCCACCCTTTTCATTTTTCCACTTATAATCTATATTTAATCCCTGTCCACGTTTTCTGTAATTTAAAAAATATCCCTCAGGTTTATTAATCCAATAATCTCCAGCAATGAGTTTAAAATTATCATTATAAATCTGAATTGATACTTGATCAAACTCCTGTAAATTACTTGTATTTCCTTCTGGTTGAATCGGAATATTATTATCCGTAATTGAAGCTTTTAATTTCAAATTAGAAGATATCTCACCAGACAGTTCCAGATTTAAGGAGGAATTTAATGCAACATTCTGATTATTTCCAAAGGTTAGTCCCCTAGATATACTACCATTTTTTTTTATCCCTGTACCTCCAAAAACTTCATCATTTACTTGTTCTTGATGAATCAAAAATTTATCTCTAGTTCCCTTATATTCTTTATAAATAAGATTGGTATCTCGTTGTTTGTATTCTTTTCCCAAATTATAAGGAAGCACTCTGTACGATAATTCCAGATCAAAACTATCGGCTGTACTCAATAGTTGAAATGTACCATTTGTACAATCTAAATTATATTGATCACGAGTTAGCTGGTTTCCATTACACTTTACGACAAAAGAATTAGGGTAAATCGTTAAAGTATCAATTTTAACAACCTCTTTTGTAGCCTTAATCTTTTTATTACGAAGACTCGACATTTCCTGCGCGCGCAAAAAAGACGGTAAAGAAAAAATTAAGATTGTAATAAAACGATAAAATAAATTCACAAGTACCTAAAATATACTTTTAACAAATTAATTTCTTTAACGAAATTAATTGATAAATATTTTAAAATAGAAAGGCGAACCTTTTGAGTTCGCCTTAAAAATAAATTATATAAAAATTAATATAACTCTTCTTTCAAAGCAGTTCTATAATCTTTTATCTCTTCTCTATTGATTTTATGATCAGCATTTTTTAGTAGATTCAATAAATACAATAAATTTTCTTGATCTTCAATCTCAATAGGGTACTCACTACCTTCTTCATCTTCTTCATATTGTGCTTGAATATCGAATGCTTGATTTTCAGAAAGATACTCATAAGTTAAACGAATTACTTTCGTAACTAAAGGATCTTGCTCTTTCAGAGCGAACTCGCGTAACTCTTTTAAATCTTCAATTAATCCGGATGCTAAAACACCATTTTTTTCTACATTTTCAATGATAGTGTCTAATTTTTTATTGGCAGCGGCAATTTTCATATATAATATTTTTTATCAAATGTATGAATTCATCTATTAATCACAAATGTAATCACTTCTATTAATTATAAAGCAATCTTTCCTTATTTTAATCTCTAAAAATCAAGAAAGATTTAATTATTTTTTTGAAAATGTAGCAACATATTTCAAAATAGTTTCTTGTGTTTTGGAATCAATGTTAGCTAATTTACCCATTTCAGGCATATACTTTTCCCATGTATGTACTTTGAATTTTGTTGGACTAAACTGATGACATTTCATACAATGAACGTTATACAATTTTTGACCTTGCAATAATATTTCTGTTGTAGTACCTGGGAATATCGTACTTGCTCTTTCTGCGTCAACTTGTGAAATAACAACCT
>CANGHE010000071.1 GCA_947453545.1 Flavobacteriia bacterium | reverse complement strand
CTAATCTGTCTCTCAGTTCTAACGAGAGCTTGTCGTAAGTGACTATGGCACGTTTTTTTGACATAACAAATTAAATTTCTAGTTTATGAATTCGATTAATTGGCACTACCGTATTTTGTTTCAATACAATTGCTTCGTCTGTAACAGCCCAAATCGTTGTATCTACTAACTTCAATCCTTTATCGTCTGAAAAATAAATTTTCACTTTTTGATGTTCCAAATTTCCCAACGCAATTGCACGATCAATACTTAATTTACGCATTGATAGTTCATCATCATTTTGTAAAATCTCTTCATTTGGGAAATGTAAAGATCCTACTTCTTCTTTCTCAATAAGTTGTATGTCTTGGTTATTCATCGAAAAAATGTTTCGGCAAAAATATATTAATTGCTCAATTTACAAGCGAAAAATGCAAAGATTTTAGAAATATCTTTCTTTTTTTACATTTTTGGCCTAAAAATCGATTTTTGATTAAAATTCTAAAGCTCTTCTCCTAGCTTCTAAATCGATAGCAACAAAATCCTCATACGATGGATCTTTAATAAATTGTGTTGCATGCATCGTTTGTTCATTAATTCGTGCAATATCTAAGAATCCTATTTTATCTTGTAAAAACAATTGCACAGAAACTTCATTGGCCGCATTCAACGCGCAAGCTGCTGTACCTTCTAACTCCATTGCTTTATATGCTAAATTTAAATTTCCAAAAGTTTCTCTGTCTGGAGCTTCAAAAGTTAATTGAGGATAATCTATAAAATTGAAACGCGGAAAATCTGTTTTTAAGCGCTCCGGATAGGTAAATGCATATTGTATCGGTAACTTCATATCTGGCAGTCCCATCTGTGCTTTCATACTTCCGTCTTCAAATTGGACTAATGAATGAACGATGGATTGCGGATGAACAATAACATCAATTTGATCTGGTCTTAAATTGAACAACCACTTTGCTTCAATCACTTCCAACCCTTTATTCATTAGGGATGCAGAGTCAATTGTAATCTTTGCCCCCATAACCCAATTCGGATGTTTCAATGCTTGTGCCTTCGTTACCGTTGCTAATTGCTCTCTGTTCCACCCTCTAAAAGGTCCACCAGAAGCTGTTAAATATATTTTTTCAATTGAATTTTCATATTCACCTGTTAAACACTGAAAAATGGCAGAATGCTCAGAATCAACAGGATAAATTGTAACTTGATTTTCTAAAGCCAATTCATTAATTAAAGAACCAGCAACAACCAACGTTTCTTTATTAGCTAATGCAATTGTTTTTTTAGCTTTAATCGCTTCAATGGTAGGACGTAATCCAGCGTAACCAACTAATGCAGTTAATACAACATCTATTTCGGCACTTGTAACAATTTGATCTAATGAATCTTTACCACAGAATACTTTAATATCTTCATTCCATAGTGCTTGTTTTACCGTCTCATATTGACTTTCGTCCACAATAACCACACTATTAGGTTTGAATTTCCTAGCTTGATCAATTAAAAGTGTCGCATTACCATTAGCAGTAAGCACTTGTAAATCAAAAATATCTGGATATGATTCTATTACTTCTAAAGCCTGTGTTCCAATCGAACCTGTTGAACCAAGAATGGCAATACCTTTTTTTCGTGTCATAAAGCAAAATTAATCCTTTTGATTAAAAGAATATATCGAAAACGTAACAAAACAAAAAAGGTTATCAAAATGATAACCTCTTCAATGACTTTTATTATTACTACTTCTTAGTTGACGTTTCTGCAACTTTAACAGTTAATGAATTGTTTACTTTCCATTCATAACTTAAAACAAAATCAGATGTTGTTAATTTGTCAATTGTGGCAATCGATTGATCTGGAGTTCCTTTAGCATAGATTATTGTTTTATCACCGGAAAGTTCCCAAGCACCATAATCAGAACTGTCAGAATAAGCATATGTTCCATTTGCATTGTATGTTACATACAGTGTAGTTGCTTTAATATCTGAATTCCATTTACTTAGTTCATTCGTAGCTGATGTATCAGTCGAAGTAGTTGCATAATTCGTAACTTTCCAAGTATTTGCAGTCAACAATTGTTTAGTAGTTGGTGTTGCTGGAGTTACAGTTTCATCTTTTTTACAAGAGACCAATAACATTCCTAAGCTTAGGAATAATAAATTGAATTTGTTTTTCATCGAATAAATTTTTCACAAAAATAGATAAACAATTCAATAATACGTGATTATCCGTAATAAATTACCTCATCAGCATAATCTTTCAAACGCTCCCGATGTCCAACCATAATGATAATTTTATCTGTTTTAATAGTTGATATTACGTTCATGATTTTAGTTTCATTATGAACATCCAAGGAACTTGTTATCTCATCCAATAAAATCAAATCGGAATTACGAATTAAAGCGCGTGCAATTGCGATGCGTTGTTTTTCACCACCTGAAAGCATCGTGGCACCTTCATTTATTATAGTATCTAAACCTTTAGGAAGGTCCTTTATTAGGGTATTCAATCCAACCAAATCAACTACACTTTCAACCTCATCCAGTGTAAATTGACCTCCAATAGTTATATTATCAATAATTGAGCCTTCAAATAATAAAGTTTCTTGTAATACATAACTTACATTATCAACCAATCCGATTGTTGAATTAATTAATCTATTGTTGAGATGTACTTCTCCTGACGTTGGTTGAATAAGCCCAGCAATTAAATCCAATGTTGTAGTCTTACCTCTACCACTGGGTCCAAATAAAAGATATAATTTTCCACGTTGAAAATGAAAACTTCGATTGTTTAATATCTTTTTTTCGCCATAAGAAAAACTAATATTCATAAAAGTAATATTATCAATATGCTGTTTTGGAAATGCGATAGTAGCTGTTTGATTCACATGTATTTCCGTCTGATTTAATACATCTTGAAAATGTGAAAATGAAGGCAAATTATTCATAAAGACACTCACAAATTTCACTAAGCTTTGTGCTTGGGTAATTGCCTTAGAGAGTAGTACAATTAACATTAATAAACCACTAACTTTCAATAAATTATAATGAAAATTTACGTATATTATAGCAACAATCACAACAGCACTTGAAGTAATAAAAATGAAATCAATTATCCCTTCAAGTCGAGCGGTCTTTACTTCATTTTCATATAAATTATCTTGTATTTCACTGTATGTAACACAACGATTCGACTCTAACTTATGTACTTTCAATAATTTAATTGCTGAAAATGTTTCGCTCAGAAATTTTTGTAATGATTGAGAAATAGACAATCTGTTCCCTCCAAATTGATAATTTAAATGAATCAATCTTTTCTGAATAATATAAATAACACAAAGTGCCAAAATTGTAATAAGTGTTATTTGCCATGAAAGCCAAAATGACATAATCAATTGAATTACAACTAATAATAAAGATTGAATTATACGAAACGCATATTGTGTTAACATACGAATACTTTGATATTCAGTACTAAACAAATTTGTTAATCTCGATGGTTCGAGCTTTAAATGAAAATTCCAATTCGTCCCACTAATTTTTGAAAACGTAAAAAAAGCAAATGATTTTGAAAAAGAAGAAACCATTTTAGCAGCAAAAAAATTGTAAGAAGCTCTAAATATTGCATAGCTAATCAAAATCAAAAAATAAAACCCTAATAAATATTCCAAACTTCCGTTCCAACCAAATTTATTCAAAATACGAATAAAAAAAGATTCCGTATTTTTCGCCTCAAAAGTTTCTAATAATGGAATTATTAATAGAATACTAACACCTTGAAGTAAAGAATTTAGTACTCCAAAAAAAACTAATAAATAAAACCAAACTTTTGATCTTTGTATTAATTCAGAAAAGAAACAACGAATCAATTTACTATTTGTCATAGGAATAATTTACTAGATCTTATTTCTTCTTCTATCCATCGATGATTTCATAATACGCAGATAATCTGTAATATGCTCTTTGTTCCTTAATGACGAATTTTCACCATGTATCCTTCTGTAAAAAACTACCTCATTCAGAAGATCCATTTTCACATTCAAGTCACTTGCACGACGATACCAATCTAAAAAATCACCCAGCTTTATAGATTCATCAAATAATCCAACTTTATCAAAAACTTCTCTTTTTGCTAAAAGAGCTGCCTTAAAATAACCTGGAAGAATACGTTGCATATCTTCAATTTCTTGATAAGTCAAATCTTGATTTGATTTAGTATAAAATCTTTTATGATGACCAAAAATTATCTCAGTTTCTGGATGAGAATTTAGATATTCAACTTGTTTTTCTAATTTGTCTAAACTCCACAAATCATCTGCATCCAAAAATGCAATAAAATCTTCTCGTGCCTTACTTAAACCAACATTAAGTGCAGTTGCGGTTCCTCTATTTTCTTGATAGAAATAACGTATCTCAGGAAATTGTTTAACAACCTCTGCAGTTCCGTCAGTAGAACCATCATCAATAACAATAATTTCGAAAATACTATACGTTTGATTAATTACACTCTTAATTGCTTCAAACAGATATTTTTCACAATTATATACAGGAATAATTACACTAATTTTTTTCATTCATTTTTCTTTTTCGTTCTAAAGATTCTTTCAAAATTTGAAAACGTAAATTGTCATTATTTTTTCTCCATGCGAGCGTAATATTGGTATTATGTATCCTTCTGCTAAGTAAAATGTCAGAAATAATTACAGAATTAACACCTAACTCTTTCGTTCTAGTTATCCACTCAAAATCAGTTGAATGAGCAAATTTAACATTAAATAAACCAACTTTTTCAAAAACAAATTTTCGGACCATCATCGTTATCAATCCAATTTTTTCATTCTGCATAAAATGGATATAATCCTTCTCTGACAATGAAAATCCATCCTCGATAAAATTATGTTGATAACAAAAACATATATCAATTGCTGGATTATTCTGTAAATAAGTTAATTGTATTTCTAATTTTTTATGGTCATAGAAATCATCAGCATCTAAAAAAGCGATGAAATCACCATTTGCCATGGACAATGCCTTATTTCTTGCGCTTGCAACTCCTTGATGTTCTTGATAATGATAATAGACTTCCGGAAAAGAAAGAACTACATTTTTAGTATTATCTGTAGAACCATCATCAATTACAATTATTTCTAAATTAGTATATGATTGATTTAACACACTCTCAATCGCCTGTTTGATAAATCTGTCTCCATTATAAACAGGAATAATAACACTAACTAAATAATTGATTTGCATAAAGATAGTATTATAACAAAGAATAATAAAAACTCAAAATATCATCAACGCGATGATTATAAGTATGATTTTCTTTAATAAAAGACATTGTTTTTTTTCTATGATTAATCATTCTTTCAGAATCTTGCAATATCATTTCAATAGTAGACTTCGTATCTCCTTTTTCACGTGAATAGAAAATTAAGTCTCCAAATACATTTTCTAATTCTGAAAAATACTCAGAAATAAAACATGCACCACAAGATAACGCTTCAAAAACACGATTATTGATCATTCCTGAACGACGCTGTCGATCTTCAGTCATTCCTAGTACCACATGCGACGAAGAATACAATGTATTAATTTCGTTAACAGGTAATATTCCTTTCCAATATGGAGATAAACTAATATGATTGCCCCAACCAGTGCCATAAATGGAAAAATCAAATGATTTCGCTTCGTGAAGTATTAACTTTTCAAGATCTTCTGATTTTTGAGTGTGATTTAATCCTAAATACACAACATCTTTGGTTCTTTTAATTTGAAATTCATTATTTTGAATATCAATTATATCAGCCGCTAGCATTACAAATTTTGTTGGTTTTATCTTATTTAAGATTACAGTGTTTTTTTTTGAATTAGATAAATAACCATCTACATCCAAACGCAATACTCCAATAAATCCATAAAAAGACAAATTCCAAAAAATGATTTTTGCTTTTGGATATAATCTTCTAATTTCTGAAACAAAATAAGGTACTTCTGGATGCCATCCTTCAATCAATACTAAATCAATTTCTTGACTCGAATCCATCTTATAATTACTTGGCGAAAACCGAAATACATGTTCAACTTCAGCTTTACTTAGAAATGCTTTAGTTAAATATCCTGTTGTAATTTCTGAACCAGAAACAAAACCATCTGAATTATTCAAACTTTGTGAGTGTAATCCTATTACCATTTATTGATGAATTAACTATTAAACAAAAGTGCTATTTAAAAACTGAAAAATTGCATCAGTATTTTTTCTTCGATCAATACTTAAATCCATTGAAAAACAAGGTACATCATGTAATAACCTTGTAATATTTTCATGTGTTTTATTTCTGCACCCTTGTAATTGAAAAATAGTAGATGGCGCTAATGCTAAATAAGCTTTCGCTGCAGATGTTAAACTAATTCTGACTTCTTCTTTATTTGAAATTTTAGGTAATAAAATTGCTTTGATAGGAAATGACTTACACAAACGTTTTGCAAAATTAGGATATAAAAAAAACAAAGCTTTATCTCCATTATTATCTTGTAATGTCAAATTAATATTTTTTAAAAAAAGATAACTTTTAACATCTTCAAAAAATAATTTACCTGTTGCATATAAGCTGTGAACTTCTGGTTCAGGATTGAAGCATAGTAAACAATAATCATCAGCAGCATAGTATAAATCTGAATCTAAACACGAAATAGCTGTATTTGATTTTCCTGAGCCACCTTTTCCAATTATTAATACACCTTTATCATGCAATCCTACTGCCGCTGCATGCAGTAACTGAGAACCATTAGAACTCATCCACCAATGTAAAATGGGTCTTAATGGAGCACTACTTTCATAATAAGGTATTTGACTTGCTGACTTAACCCAATAAATTGCTTCATTAGTTAGTAAATTCAACATAATCAACGTGTTTTTACTTGGTTGATGTAGTATTTTTAAATTCTTAGAATCGCTCACCCAAAGATCTAATCCCTTAGAGTCGATTTCATTTATCCAAGGTAGTGGCGGCATAGATATATCAATACTTTCTTCATCTACAACAAAAATCGTTAAATTAGGATGAAGCAATTTACTTTCAGGATGATGATTAAAAGCTTTTGATAACTTAGTTGCAATAAGTTCTCCAAAAAAAACTAAACGAATATGATGTCTCGCAATTGAAAAATTAACATATTTCGCCTCTAATTTGGTTTCAATGGTATTTTTAATTACTTCACTACAAGTAACAAAATATTTTTCTATTGTATTATCGATAATTTTTATTTTTTTGAAGAATCTTCGTTCTCGTTTTCATCTTTACTCTTTGGCCAACCTTGATTACTAACATCATGAATAGGATCTAATAATATTAAATCTTGCATATCGGAATAAATTTCCATAGTTGGTGGCTTATAAGAATGTAAAGGAAAATCTAAATTAAATGATTTATAGTCAAAAACATCTAAGTTGTCTTGCTTTAATTCTATTAATTCTTCTGATAGTAATAATTGAATAAATTCCAGAATCTCTTTTTCAATTATCTGTTGGTCAATATTGTACATATCAGCAAGGCAGTCTATTATATTCTTGTTGTCTGCACCAGCTGATATTAACTCTAATATAACTCTCGCAGTATCCATTAAACCATAATAGTTACCACTCTCCAAATTAATTAATACCGTTTCATCATCAAATCGTTCAAATACTACTTTAGTAGAGTTAATATTATAATTTGAAGAAGTAAACATGACGTTAGAATTAGCTTTATTACTTACAAAGTTACAATTTTTATTTTTAGGAGAAAAAGATCCATTTAAGACTTTACCTATTTAACAAAAAGGTCTCTTAATAAGATCTTTACCTATTATTAGTCTATTTTGCTTCTCAACATAATATTGACACAATATTTCACTTGCTGTTTTCTGCATATTATCAAAACTGCATCGTTGTAAATTATTCATTGCTAAATCACTGACCATTCCTGAAGAGCCAAATGAAATATCTAGGATATTTTCATTTTTCATTATTTTATAAAACCTTGTAGAAATTCGATTGTCATTAAAAGGAAAAGCAAATACTTTATAAGTAAGGTTAAACTGATGCTGCACATATTCCATCCCTAAACGTGTTTGTTCAACTTGTTCACTAAGAGTAAGCAAATTATATTTAGGGTGATCTACACTATGTGACCCAATCGTAAATCCCTTTTCTATAATTGCTTTAATCTGACTTGAAGTTAAATAAGGAGATTGAGTATCTAAATATTTTTGATAATCTAATCCAATATGCATAGCAATATTATCTAGAAGAGTTCTTGAATTATAATCTATTGATAATATGTGTGATAATATATTTGATGTTGGTACTGATAAATCACCTAAAAAATCACTTATTTTTTTTAATAATAAGGGATTCGTATCTATATGACTAAGTAGCAAACTCGCTTTATTTCTGTAAAATAGTTCTTTATTATCTATAAATTGTTTCGTAACAAAAAAAGTCGCTGGTACTCCTTTGCTATATAAGATTGGTACAACAATATCGTATACTTCTCTAAAACCATCATCAAAGGATAAGAAGAGTGGATTTATAGGTAACGGTTTGCCAACTTTGACATAGTCGATAACTTGATGTAAATCAACAATATTGTAATTTTTAAGATAGAAATCTAAATCATTTATAAATTGATCTATGGTTCTAAATGTATATAAATACTTAACATGATTAGGTAATTCATCTGAAACTAAATGATAATATGGAGAAGTTAAATTAGCTGAAAATTGCACCTGAAGTTTCTCAAAGGAATTCATACTCTATATATATTTAATTTCAACTATTTTCTTAGGAAATGATTAACTGTATTTTCTTTTAAACGAACAAAATATAAAGTTTTGAATCGTGTTAAATGGCGTGGTATGGTCTTCTAAAAAACAATTAGTTAAATCAAATGAATCTCCGAATAACCGTTTTAATCCTAACTCATTGTATTGTGAAATTTCTAATCCACTACATTTTTTTGGACCATTTTCTGAAAAAGAACCTAAAATAAATGTGTCAGTAACGTACTTTGCCACTTTATCAACATAACGTACTTTATCTTTTTCGTCAGTGATAAAATGGAAAGTTGCTCGATCATGCCAAATAGCATAGGTACCTGTAGGCTGAAAAGTTTTTATATCAGAAACTATCCATTTAACTTTATGTGCTTTTTCGCCTAATCTTAATTGTGCGCGTTTTAAAGCACTTTCTGAAATATCAAGCACAGTTATATTCGTGTATCCTGCATCTAATAAAAAATCAATTAGATTACTATCTCCTCCACCTATATCAATGATGGACGATTCTTTTGAAACGCTCGTTGACTGAATTAGTTCCAACGAAGTTTTAGGATAAACCTGTGTCCAACTTACCTGTTCGGGAGTTTTGGTAGTGTAAACGTTTTCCCAATGTTCTATTTGTGACATTCCTTATTTTTTTAGATAAACTTATAGAAATTAATCTGCCTAATTTGTAACATTAAGTACATTAATTCTACGTTCCACAATACGTCTGATATCCCTCATCAATATTCTTTGGAATTTCTTGAAAATACTCACATCCTTCTTGATTGAAATACGGATTTTGTAAAACTTTAAGCAAATCTTGAAATAATCCAAAATTATTAAAGTTAGCCGCTTTTTGTAATACTTCCTCTACCAAATGATTACGTGGAATAAACTTAGGATTAAACTTCTCAAGCAACTTTTGAACTTCTACCCAAGGATAAACCGATACACGTGCCTGCCAACGAGAAAACCACGATTGAAAATCCAATTGAGCATAGATTCCACTCTGTTCTTCCTTTATCTTTGTTAATTGCAAAAACGTATTGGTATAATCTGCTTGGTTTGCTTCCATCCAATGCAATAAGTCTTTGATTAGTGCCTCATCCCCTTCTTTTTCTTCCAATATACCCAACTTAGAACACATCATCTTTGCCCAACGTTGTTCATAGATTATAGGAAACTCATTGATAATTTCTTGACACAATTTAACTGCTTCATCTTTATCATCATGGATAATCGGAATCAACGCACTTGCAAAACACGCAATATTCCACTGGGCAATCGAAGGTTGATTTCCGTAAGCATAGCGACTATTACGGTCTATCGAACTAAAAACAGTCGCAGGATTATACGTATTCATAAACGCACAAGGTCCATAATCGATTGTTTCACCAGGTATACTCATATTGTCGGTATTCATCACTCCATGGATAAAACCAACACGCATCCAGTCTACGATCAAATCGATTTGTTTGTCTTGTACTTTTCTCAACAATGCTAAAGGAGGATTTTCTTCCTGTGCAACTTCCGGATAATGACGTTCAATCACATAATCACAAAATTCACGCAATTCATCTTTTGGTAAAAACTTCGCAGCATATTGAAACGTACCAACACGGATGTGACTTGCAGCAACACGTGTTAATACCGCTCCCTCACTTACATTTTCTCGATAAACTTCATCTCCTGTACCAACAACAGCCAAACTACGCGTAGTGGGAATTCCCAAGCCATGCATTGCTTCACTGATAAGGTACTCACGTAACATCGCACTCGTAGTAGCACGACCATCGCCATTACGAGAATAAGGTGTACCTCCTGCACCTTTCAACTGAATATCAAATCGAGCTCCAGAGGGAGTTATATGTTCCCCCAACAATATTGCGCGACCATCTCCAAGGATATTGAAATGACCAAATTGATGTCCTGCATACGCTTGCGCAATTGGTTCCGACCCAGGCAAAACACCATTCCCTGCCAACGCTGAAATAACATCGGATGAAAGTTCGCTAAGCAAACCTAATTCATTAGCCAAGTTTTTGTTGTACAACAATAAGCGAGGCGACTCAACGTGTGTAGGTGTTACCTTAGTATATAAGTGTTGATTAACAGTTAAGTATGAATTGTTCCAATTCCAAGTTTTAAATTCTTTTATCATTGTGATGATTATTCGTAAAAGTAAAGAAAAGAAATCTTTATATCACATGTAAAATAAAATCAACCTCAACATCCGTATCTCCAGTCTCTGAAATACCATTCTTCACTCCTGGCTGATGCATTAATTTCACTTTTACTTTTCCAGAACCAACATTCGTAGTTGTCCATTTAGATTTCAAACCTAGATTCCTATTATTACCATCCTTGTCCGTTATCAATACATCCACTAAACCTGTTGGATTACTTGAATAAAAGAATAAGTGATCATTTGCTTCTTCCAATACTTCGTTAGAAATCGTGTCTGCTGGTGTTTTACTTTTATCTAATAGCGTTAATTCAACATTGTAAGAACTATTCTTTAATAAATTAATTGTATCAAACTGTGTCGCTGTGTTTCCACCATCTCCATCTGGATCATTAAATGTTACTACAAATGTTGTGTCCTTTCCTAACACTCCCTTGCCTGAAAATTTTAATTCCATGGTAGTAATTATTTCATTTTCATTTGTCAGAGTTGAATCAGTTGGTTTTGCATTATCCTTTTTACAGCTTACCAATGCAGTTATAAAAACAACTGATAATAATATCATTATAAAACTTATTTTTTTCATCTTTTCATTTTTTTAATCATTAATAAATTCACTCATTCTAGATTTTATATTTTAATCGTAATGAAACATTCCTACCCATCGCATCCGTAAAATACCTGAAACGATCCATGTAATCGCGGTAACGTGTATTCATCAAATTACTCACATTCAAACCAATTTCAGCATGCTTTTTACCCATTCTAAAATGCGTCGCTATGTTGAGATTTGTTAACCAATATGCACTTGGTGGATCAACAAAATCACTTCCAGCTGGTACACGCGTCTGTTTTGCAACATACTGTATGGATGGTCCAACGTAAATATGCTTCAAACGTTGGTTGCGATCCCAGTGAAACCCAAATTCGGTTTCAACGCGATCAGCGGGCATCTGAATCAACCAATTATCAGCGCTTTTATTCCAAGCACGCAAGATAGAACCTTTCACTTTCCACTCCAACCAATGGGTGAAATGATAGGCAGTATAGACATCGATTCCACGCAAAATAGCATCTGTTTGCGCATAATTAAACCCAGGAAATGCACCACGTATTGTCAACACAGGAGATGGTGTGGGCTGGCGATAAATAAACCCCTGAATGTAATTATAGTAAGGACTAACTTCGATATGCAACTCTTCATTAGGAGTATACATTCCTGTTAAGGTAGCAACATATGCTTTCTCCACTTTCAATGCAGCATTACCATATTCTACTGCTGCAGCCCCATGATGCAATCCATTACTATACAATTCATTCACAGAGGGTGCACGCCAAGCAGTCCCAAGATTCAATAAGACTTTCCAAGTAGTATCCACTGTATAATTAGCCCCTAAACTTGCTGTTGCTTGTTCAAAAGGATGGGAAGTTTTTACTAGAACATTTTGATTATCGACCGTCTTTTCTGATTGGTAAACAGATAATTGCTTAACATCATAACGCAATCCTGCTTCTAACTCCCAACGCTTGTGTTGCCAGTTTTCAATCGCAAATATTCCAACTGCATTGTTTTCAAAACTTGGCACCAACATACGTCCACGAAAGGTATTTGCTTGGTTCATTCCATTGATTCCTATGGTACCTTTGAATCCTTTACTACGGATATGCGACCAATTGATATCAACCGTATGTGTTGTTAAATGAAATTCCAAATCAGGATTATTCTTTGCCGCCAACGCATCATTCAAAGGACGATGTTTATCAAACTCATAGCGCCAATTGTACTGACGTGCATACACGAAGGTCAGTTTACCTATTTTACCCGTATTCACATAGTATTTTGCTTTGAATAATTCATGTTCCACATGCTGATACGGTCGATCAATAGCATAAGTAAATGAAGTAGATTCTAAAGGAACTTTACTGTCGAATGCACGTTGCAAATCAGTCAAATTGCCAATATGAGAAGCGCCAAAGATTCCCAACGTGGTATTAAACTGACTGTAAAACAACTCAATTCCATAGTTCTTCTTTTTCCACGCTAACTCGTATGAAAAATT
>CANGHE010000070.1 GCA_947453545.1 Flavobacteriia bacterium | reverse complement strand
GTTGAAAGTACAATACAACGGTATTGGTGTATTAAACAGCTCTAAATTGCGTGTTGAAAATGAACCTGCAAGACACAAATTATTAGATATTATTGGTGATTTAGCCTTGGTTGGAAAACCAATCAAAGCACATATTTTAGCTGCACGTCCAGGACATTATGGAAATGTGCGTTTTGCTAAGATCTTAAAAGATCAGATTAAAAAGCAAGAAAAAGAAGGTCGTAAGTTTGATTTAACTAAAGAACCACTTTTTGATATCAATGCGATTGAAAAAATGTTGCCTCATCGTTATCCATTTTTATTGGTTGACAAAATATTAGAGATGGGGCCAGAAAATGTAGTTGGTGTCAAAAATGTTACAATGAATGAACCGTTCTTTATGGGCCATTTCCCTGGTAATCCTGTGATGCCTGGTGTATTACAAGTTGAAGCAATGGCTCAGGTTGGTGGTATTTTTGCGTTAAATCAAGTAGATGAACCAGAAAAATATTCTACCTATTTCTTGAAAATCGATGAATGTAAGTTCAAACGCAAAGTAATACCTGGTGATTCATTAGTGATTGAAATGGTATTGACATCTCCAATTAGAAGAGGTTTAGTAAATATGAAAGGAACAGCTTATGTGAATGGTCAAGTAGCTTCTGAAGCAACCATGTTGGCACAAGTTGTAAAAGAAAAATAATATGATTAGTCCCTTATCAAGTGTATCACCTGAAGCTAAATTAGGAGAAGGTGTTGTTGTAGATTCTTTTGCAACCATATTTGAAGATGTAATTATTGGTGATGGAACAAGAATTCATCCTAATGTTACGATATATCCAGGAACACGAATTGGTAAAAATTGCGAAGTTTTTCCTGGCGCTGTTATTGGTGTAGTTCCGCAAGATTTAAAATTCGAAGGTGAATATACGACCGTTGAAATTGGTGATAATACTAAAATTCGCGAATGTGTTACTATTCATCGTGGGACTAAAGATAAATGGTCTACGCGCATTGGTTCAAACTGTTTGCTAATGACCTATGTTCATGTAGCTCATGATTGCCAAATTGGTGATAACGTAATCTTGGCATCTTATGTAGGTCTATCAGGTCATGTTGAAATTGATGATTTTGCTATTCTTGAAGGAAAGGTAGCGGTTCAACAATTCGTACAAATTGGTGCTCATACTTTTATTGGAGGAGCTTCTTTGGTTAGAAAAAATGTACCACCTTATATCAAAGCAGCGAGAGAACCACTAACTTTTGCTGGTGTAAATTCTGTTGGTTTGCGTCGCAGAGGGCTTACTGACGCACAGGTAAGAGAGATTGAAGATGTTTATAGAACTATTTATGTTCAAAACAATAATATATCTAAAGGAATAGAAAGCGTAAAGGAAACTATGCCAGCATCACCATTGCGTGATGAAATATTAGATTTTATAGTCAAGTCAGATAAAGGAGTTATTCGAGGAATGATTTAATCATTCCTTTTTTTATTTTGTATATGTCGTTACATCGTAATCAAATTATTGAAGTTGAAATTACTGGTTTCGCTTTTGGTGGAAATGGAATTTCTCGTATTCAAACAGAACAAGGAGACCTTGTTGCTTTCGTAGAAAATACATTTCCAGGACAAAAAGTCTTGGCAAGAGTAGATAAAAAAAGAAAGAAACATGCGGAATGTAAATTATTACAAGTAATAGAACGTTCTCCTGAAGAGTTAGATTTACCTTACCAAGAAATTTCAGGAGCACCTTATATTTTTGTTCCAATAGCATTGCAACATCAATATAAAAAAAGTTCTACCTTAGATTTGTTTCGTAAAATTGCACGAGTACAGAATATTGAAGAAATATTTGATGAATATATTGGTTCTCCTTTAGATTTTAATTATAGAAATAAGATGGAATATAGTTTCTCATCGATTGAACACGATGTAGAGACTGGGGAAGAAAAAGACGACGCTTTTGCTTTGGGATTTAAACGTAGAGGCACATGGTGGAAAGTTGAAAGTTTGAATAAAGAAAGTGGATTGTTTGATCAAGAGTTTGAAACTAAATTGATTCAAATTCGCCAATTCTTGCAAGCAACTAATTTACCAGCTTGGCATCCACCTAAAAAAACAGGTTTTTTCAGACATATAGTTGTACGTAAATCTTTTCATCAAGATCAATTACTAATAAACTTAGTTACTTCTTCTGAGGGGATTGAAAACTTTGATGTACAAGCTTTTAGTTTGTATTTACAAGAATTGTTAGGCAAACGATTAGCTGGATTCCAACATACAATTAATGATAATGTTGCAGATAGAGCAAAAATAGAGAACGGAACAAATTCTTTGTTGTACGGTGAAGCAAAAGTGATTGAAAAATTAAGCGATTTGTTTTTTGAAATTAGTATGGAAAGCTTTTTTCAAACCAATCCTAAAAGTGCTGAGTTATTGTATAGCAAAGCATTAGATTATGTATTCGAGAATAATCCTTTAGATGATAAAGTAGTGATGGATTTATTCTGTGGTACGGGTACTATTGGACAAATTCTATCTCGTCGTTCAGAGAATGCACAAATTATTGGAGTTGATATTGTTGAGGAGGCAATTTTAGATGCACAAAAAAATGCGGAAAGAAATAATATTGAAGGTATCCAATTCTTTGCTGCTGATGTAGGTAAATTTTTATCTCAATACCCACAATATAAAGGGAAAATAGGAACGATAGTATTAGATCCACCTAGAGCTGGTATTGCGCCAAAAACATTACGCAAAGTTATTGACTTGAATGCTGAACGTATCGTTTATATTTCGTGTAACCCTTCTACGCAAGCAAGAGATACAGAAACCTTACAAAGTATGGGTTACATTCTTGATAAAGTGAGTTTGGTAGATCAATTTCCTCATACTAGTCATATTGAATCTGTTGCGAAATTTGTGAAAGATCCAAACTTTGTTTTACCAATAGAAGATTAATAGATGTCTTTAATTTTTTTAGTAGGTTTTATGGGGGTAGGTAAGACTACTATTGCAAAAAAACTTGCTAAGAAATTAAATTACGATTGGATTGATACGGACCAAACAATAGCTGATAGAGAAGGGATAAGTATTACAGAGTTGTTTGCATCAAAAGGTGAATCCTATTTTCGAGAAGCCGAAAAAAACTTGTTACTTTCAATTGCAGATAAATCAGAAATGGTTATTGCTACTGGTGGAGGTATGCCTTGTTATAATGATTCTATGACTTTCATGAATCAAATCGGTAAGACGATTTATTTGGAACGTTCGCCGAAAGAATTGTTTCAGAGATTAAGAAACGCAACAAAAGATAGACCATTACTTCAGCAAAAAACAGATGATGAGTTGTTATATTATATAGAACATACCTTAGGTATAAGAACAAAAATATATAAGGAAGCTCATTTTATTGCTGATCGATTTAATCAAACTCCCGAAAAAATTATTGCTCTTCTTAGCCTTACTGATTTTTAATTGACTCCCATGTCTGAAAAAGTTTTTCTTGACTTGGTCTATTAGGTTCAATTTCTTCTAACGGTTCACAGGCAATCAACGTCTCTTGACATTCTTTAGGAAGTTGTTGATATAATGCAGTCCCCTTTGTTTTCCATGCTATCATATCATCTGAAACTTGTTTGATTATTTTAGCAGGATTTCCAACAACCAAACTGCGTTCAGGAATATGCATTTTCGCAGGTACAAATGATAGAGCTCCAACAATGGATTCCTTTTCTATATAAACATCATCCATCACAACAGCATTCATTCCTATAAGGCAATTCTCTCCAATTATTCCACCATGAATTATGGCTCCATGTCCAATATGGGCACCTTGTTTTAGTATTGTTGTAGTCCCAGGAAACATATGGATAGTGCAACTTTCTTGTACATTACATCCATCTTCAATGATTATTTGACCCCAATCTCCGCGAATGGTTGCATGTGGTCCAATATATACGTTTTCTCCAATAATTACGTTACCTGTTACGTTAGCTTGTGGATGTACAAAGCTACTTTTTTTAACTACTGGTATAAAACCATTGAAACTGTAAAAAGCCATTATATGTTTATAAAGTTAAAAGATTTCAAAAATGTTGAAATTTCTTCGAAATATTGTAATTTCGACAAACAAAATAAAATTTACTTGAATGAAGTACTTACAAGGTCATAAATTTAGTAAAACTGTTTTATTGTTTTTTCTTTTTTTTATTTCTTATAGAGCGAATGCACAATTGTCATTAGGTGGTGGATTGAATTCTGTAGTTGCTTTTGGTATAAAAAAACCATACTTAGGAATTCATTTATTTGGTGAATATAGAGAAGATGAACAATCATATTATGCTAAATTAAGTAGTACACTTTCTCAAACAGAGCTTTCAGGAACATTGGATTTACAATCAAATATTCCAAATGACACATCTTCATTTGCTGCAGTTGTAGATGCAAGTCAAACATTTAAGTATACGAATATTGAAGTAGGAAAGCGGTATTATTTCGGTAGGGATTTAGATTTTGGTCTGTCTGGATATGGGGGATCACATTTTAATTTAGCAATTAATTCTGTTAATTTGAAAACAGGCAGTTTCGATAACACACATTATAGCCTTCCTTCAGACACACCTTATACAGGACACATTCTTGGTGTTGGAGTTGGTTTGAATGGGGGTGTTCAATATGGGTTCTATTTTGGTCATTTGTATTTTGATGCAGGATTTAATTATTTACTGACTGCAATGCCGAGTAATGCACTTGCTTCTTCTAGTACCTCCATTAAACAAGTTGTTTTTGTGTTTAATTTAGGTTTTAAACGTACGTTGATTTGGTAGAAAATATATAAGTAATTCGGCTGTAAAATAAGTATTTCAAATAATAATAATATTTTTCCTATCTAATCTAATTACGTATCTTCGTAGTATTGTAAACCTAATCAAAACATGATAGATCATTCGCATAAATTCGTTTCTTGTGAAAGTTGTGGAGCTCGAAAGAGTTCATTATTTGTTGATTGTTCAACAGATCAGACAATTGAATTGAATAATAACAAATCATGTAGTCATTACAAGAAAAATCAAGGCTTGTTTCTCGAAGGTAGTATCCCAAGAGGAGTATATTGTATTAACAAAGGAAAGGTGAAGGTTTTTACACTTGGAGATGAGGGTAAAGAACAAATAATTCAAATCGCAGGTGAAGGAGAAGTTCTAGGGTTTAGATCAATCTTTAGTGGCGAACCATACAAAGTTAGTGCAACTACACTAGAAGATTCTAATATTTGTTTTATTCATAGAGAGAATTTCCTTAATATGATAGATACAAATGCAGCTTTACGAAATGAATTATTAAAGGAATTTTCAAAAGAATTGGGAGAAAGAGCTGAATTCATTACAAATATGGCTCAAAAGTCAGTTCGTGAACGATTAGCCTTTGTGTTGTTAATATTGAAAGACGTTTATTGTGAAGAGCCAATCAATCTGTCACGTGAAGATTTAGCCAATTTCGTTGGTACTGCGACTGAAACACTTATTAGATTATTAAAAGAATTCAAAGAAGACGGGTATATTGATATTGCTACCCGTAAACTTACTATTCTTAATCAAACAGGATTGTTTAAATTAGCAGGAACACACCATCGTTGATATGCAAGAATATCTTTGTGAAACTAATTTTTTAAATTATTCACATCCATCAATAAGTCAATTTATTGGTGACATAACCTCTATTAATTCAAAAAAGCAGTTAGCCTTATATTTATATTACAAAGTACGTGATGGGTTTCTTTATGATCCATACCATCTAGATTTGAGGTATGAAGCATTAAAATCAAGTAATATAATTAAAAAACAGCGTGCTTGGTGTGTAGAAAAATCGATAGTATTAGCATCATGCGCACGAAAAGTTGGTATTCCTTCTCGTTTAGGTTATGCTATAGTGATAAATCATATTGGTGTTGAAAAATTAGCTTCCTATTTGAAACGTAATGAAATTGTTTTTCATGGATATGTTGAATTATTTATCATTAATAAATGGGTAAAGTGTACACCGTCATTTGACACTAAAATCTGTAGGATTACAGGTGTTTCACCACTAGATTGGGATGGAGAAACAGACTCATTGTTTCAACTTTATACAGGTGAAAATCAATTTATGGAATATATTCATGATTACGGATTATTCAGTGATGTTCCGATACAAAAAATGAATGATGAAATGAAAAAATATTATCCTCATTTATTTGAATCTACTTTTAATGAAAGAGTATTTTCATTTCATCATTTATAAGAGTTATATAAATTTTTTCGCTTTTAGAATTACTTCCATTTCACTTTGTATTTTTTGTGCTTCTAAGGTAGCTTTTTCTGTAAAGTCCAAATTTGATGAGGCGTATAATATTGCACGAGATGAGTTAACTAATAACCCACAGTCACTGTTCCAACCATAATTACATACATCTTCAAGACTTCCTCCCTGCGCACCCACACCAGGAACTAAAAAAAAGTGTTGAGGTACAACTTTACGTACTTCACCAATTTGTTCTGCTCTTGTAGCACCAACAACGTACATTAAATTTTCAGGAGTTCCCCAAGTAGATGTTTTTTCCAATACAGATTTAAACAATTCTTTTCCATTCTCATCTTTGATAAGTTGAAAATCTAATGCCCCCTTATTAGAAGTAAGTGCTAATACGATAGCCCATTTATCTTCGAATTCTAAAAAAGGTGTGACACTATCTTCACCCATGTATGGTGCGATAGTTACTGAGTCACAGTTTAAATATTCAAAAAAGGTTTTAGCGTAATAATTTGATGTATTGCCTATATCTCCTCGTTTAGCATCTGCTATTGTGAAAATATTTTTCGGAATATAATTTAATGTTTTTTCCAAAGATTCCCAACCTTTTTTACCCATACATTCATAGAAGGCTATGTTCGGTTTATATGCTACACAATAATCTTTGGTAGCATCAATAATTGCTTTATTAAATTCAAAAATAGGATCTTCTAAATCTAAAAGATGTTTAGGAATCTTGGTTAAATCGGTATCTAGACCAACACATAAAAATGATTTTTTATTCTTGATTTCTGTAATTAATTGTTGGCGCGTCATTGATGTCTTAATTTGATTTAAATAATACAAAAGTAATAAAAATGAAGTCATTTATATTGATATTATTAATGTGAAAATGAAGTATTCAAAATTGGCAGTGAAATTATTCGTAATTTTCGGAATCAAAATTAAAAATGGTATGAAGGCAAGAAAAGCATATGAAACAATCGCTGTTACAACACATATTGTTTTACCTAATGATACTAACACTTTAGGTAATCTTTTTGGAGGTCAATTACTTGCATGGATGGATATGGTAGCAAGTGTTTCAGCTCAAAGACATTGTCGTAGAGTAGTTGTTACTGCCTCAGTTAATAATGTTTCATTTCAAGAACCAATTTTACAGTCTTCTATTGTAACGCTTGAGGCTAAGGTATCACGTGCATTTAGTTCCTCAATGGAAGTATTTGTTGATGTATTTATTGAGGATCAAGTTTCTGGTGTCCGTAGAAAGTGTAATGAAGCAATTTATACATTTGTTGCTGTTGATCAATTAGGTGGTCCAATTCATGTGCCAGAGTTAATTCCTGAAACCGAGGAAGAAATTATGCGCTTTGATGGAGCACTAAGAAGAAGACAATTAAGCTTGATTTTGGCAGGTAAAATGAAACCTGAAGACGCTTCAGAATTACGTAAACTTTTTGTAAAGGATTAGATGAAAAGTATTTTATAGTTGTATTTTGTATGTTTTTTTGACTTGCTAATAGTCGAAGAAACATCACACATTTCTTTTCCATATATTCGTGTTCCAATTTTTCAATGTTTATGAAGCGATTAATTTCAAAAAAATGGTTTAAATATTCCTTTTTTAGCATGTTAGTGATTTTTGCGCTAATCGGAATGTTTATGACAATGACTTATGTCGCAATGAAGTTTAAACTTACGAATGATAGTGGTGCAATTGATCAGAATGATCGCTATTTTCAAGAGATTAAAGACAAGTACAATCAATCTTTTAAAATTAATGAAAACAACTTTAAAGGAGCAGATTATGACAATATTCAACGTATTTTAATCTTAAACAAATACGCACCTGTCAACGCAAGTTACATTATGGATTCCTATTTAAAAGGAAGAAATGAAGTTGAAACCCGTAAGATGATTCTTGCTGCTGAAATGTATTTACGTAAGAACAAAAGTTATCAAAATGAAGTAAAGCGTTATGAGGCAAATAAATGGAAATTACCGAAGTCTAGAATTAAAGGAAGCATTTATGATTGGATGAATATTTCTGAATGGCAAGATTTTAAAATTGCTGTGACAAAAGATAAAAAACTCATAGACTCCGTTGCTAATATAACTGGAGTTGAATCTCGTTTGATTGTTTCTTGTTTAGTTGGAGAGCAGATTCGTTTGTTTAATTCCAAACGCGAAGCATATAAAAAATGGATAGGTCCATTGAAAATTTTGACAGTGGAGTCTCAATTTTCATTAGGTGTAACAGGTATTAAAGAACAAACTGCAATTGATATCGAAAAGAATCTACACGATCCTAGTTCTATTTATTATATAGGGGATGAATACATACATTTATTAGATTTCAAAACTGATAACCCATTGAATGAGCGAGTTAAAAGGTTGGTAGATTATAAAAATCATTATTATTCTTATTTGTATGCTGCAATTTTCTTAAAACAAGTGAAAGTTCAATGGGAAAAAGCAGGATTTCCGATTGATAATAGACCTGAAATTTTAGCAACTTTGTTTAATGTGGGTTATCCACAATCTAAGCCAAAAAAAAATCCGAGAGTAGGAGGTTCAACAATTAAAATTTATGATGTACCTCATTCCTTTGGAGCAGTAGCCTATGAATTTTATTATTCTGGTGAATTGTACGATGTTTTTCCTTATAAAAGAGCACGTTTTGATTGAGATAAGATTTAATTTACTCTTATTATTTTTACATTGTTTTACTTCCTCTTTTGGTCAAAAAGTGAATACAATCAATTGGATTCAAATTGGTAAAGAGGCATTTTATTGTGAAATAGATGCGCCACAAATATCAATTTTAGGTGATTCTAAATTAACTATTGTCAAAATAAATCCAGCATATGCAGATTTTGAACTAAAATCGGCTTCGCTACATAATCAAAATATTCCATTACCTGCAACTATTTGGGCAGACACTTTTGGTTATGATTTGGTAGTGAATGCAGGAATGTATGACTTGCTTAAGCCTTTAACTTCAAAGGGATTTTTTAAAGTTGGAAACCTATACAATAATAAGCAAATCAATACATCTTACAATGGGATTTTCATTATTGATAATCATATCGTTAGGTTGGTTGATTTGAAATGCGATTCTACCTTAAATTTAACGAATTATAAAGAATGTTTTCAAGGGATGCGTATGTTAGATTGTATGGGGAATAAAATGAATTGGAAAAAGAAAAAGCAATCATGTAGTATGCTTGTTGCCTCAATAGATAATCAAGGTAATATATACTTTATTTTTTCTCGATCACCTTATTTTCATGCAACTTTTATTGATTTTTTGAAAGAATTGCCTTTAGATTTGAAAACAACAATTTATTTAGAAGGAGGTCCGGAAACCAGTTTGTATTTAAGAACACCAAAAGGTATTTTAGAAAAGGTTGGTAGTTATGTTTCAAACTCATATGAAAATGATAACAACTATTCATATTGGAAATTACCAAATGTAATTGGTGTGAAATTCAACGGTATTAATTGATGAAAAAGAAACTCCAAAATCATAGGGGAGCATTTATAATTTGCTTTATATTCTTAGTTATTTATAGCTTAATTTCAATAACTAATCATTATTTATTCAGAACCTTTGCGCTTGATTTGGGGATGTTCAATCATGCATTATATTCATTTTCAAAAGGGGATAGTGCAAATTATTTGTTAGGTGTATCAGGTATAGAATTACCATATTTCGCAACTCATTTTTCACCATTACTCATTTTATTTTCACCTCTAAGGTATGTCTTTGGTACATATACTTTATTAGTTATTCAAATAGTCTCTATAATTTTTGGAGGTTTAGGGATATATAAATATGCATTAAAAGAACTAAATGGGAGTAAATTAGTTGCGCGTATTTTATTAATTCAATTTTTATCAATTTGGGGTATATTTTCAGCATTATCATTTGATTTTCATATGAATGTAATAGGTGTAATGTTTTTGCCTTGGTTTATCTATTTTTTTGAAAAACAGAAAGCAAAAATTTCTTTAATATTACTTGCATGTATTATACTTTCCATTGAAACAATGACATTATGGATGTTATTTGTTATAGTTGCGTTGATACTTAAAAATCGAGCTTCAATTTCATGGAAAACAAATAAAACACCCTTCTTTCTGTTGTTCTTTACATTGTTTTCTAGTATAATTATCTTGTACTTTATAATGCCTTCATATCAACATTCAAATAACAATTTACAGTTTGAGAAGTATATTGATTTTGGGAAAAATCCCTATGAAATAGTTCAGTTTTTGTTTTCTAATCCATTGAAGTTTTTACAGTTGTTTTTTGGTAATAATATAGATCCTGAGTATGACGGAATTAAATTAGAAACACTGTTAATGTTACTTTTTTCTGGTGGAATTTTGGTGGTTGTTAGGCCTCTATATTTATTGATGTTACTTCCTGTTTTGGCTCAAAAGTTCATGTCTGATGAATATGGAATGTGGGGTATTAATAATCAATATTCGATAGAATTTGTTCCTATTATTAGTTTAGTAATAATTGATTTTATTAAAACATTTAAAAAACTTAAATTAATAATTGCCATCGTATTTATGACAACAAGTATTGTAGCAACAATTTCAACTATTAATCATCGAAAATCAAAGTGGTATTCCAATATAAATACTAATTTTTTACATAAAAAACATTACGATTCAAGTATGAAAATCACTACTGTTTACAAGGCAATGGAACAAATAAATGAAAGTGATATTGTTTCAACGGTTTCTAATTTGGCTCCACATTTAGCTTTCAGAGATAATATATATCATTTTCCTAACATTAAGAAGGCTAATTGTATTGTATTATTAAAAAGTGTTGAATATTCATACCCATTATCGGCTAAAGATTATGAAAGTGAAATTTCTAAACTTCGAATAGACACATCTTTTGTAGTTAAGTATGAAGATCAAGATTTATTAATTTTTAAAAAGAAAGAACATTGATTATAAAGTTGATTGGATAAAACTTTCATTCTATCTTCGTATAACAATTTTATATTTATGAAAAGACAAGAGAAATTAAAACATTTATTTGGATTGCCAGTAATTGTTGCCGCCTTAGGATACTTTGTAGATATATATGATTTATTATTGTTTGGAATCGTGCGTATTCCAAGTTTAGAAGCTATGCATCTAGACCCTGCAATCACTGGTACTTCGATACTTAATTGGCAGATGATTGGTTTGTTAATAGGTGGTATTTTGTGGGGTGTTTTAGGGGATAAAAAGGGTAGGTTATCTGTATTATTCGGTTCTATAATTACATATTCCTTAGCCAACATAGCATGTGGCTTTCTTCCTCAAATTGACTTTATAGATAAAGGTGTAGCTTATATGTTGTTACGTTTTATTGCTGGTGTTGGTTTGGCAGGTGAATTGGGTGCTGGTATTACTTTAGTATCAGAATCTTTACCTAAAGAATTACGTGCTATAGGTACTTCATTAGTTGCAGGTTTTGGTTTGTTAGGTGCGGTTGTAGCCAATTTTACCGTTGAACTATCTGGTGACTGGACTATTGCTTATTGGGTAGGGGGAGCTATGGGGTTGTGTTTGTTATTGTTACGAGTGGGGGTTGTGGAGTCAGGTATGTTTCATGAAACGAAAGCTAATAAAGATCTAAAAAAAGGTAGTTTCCTTATGTTTTTTAATGATTGGGGTAGATTTACACGATATATGAAGTGTATTGGTATTGGATTACCAACTTGGTTTTGTATTGGTATACTAGCAATGTTAGCTAATGAATTTGGGGGTGCGTTGGGTATTAAAGAAGAGATTAAGCCTGGTATGGCAATAATGTGGGCTTATATAGGGATATCAGTAGGAGATTTTTCAAGTGGTTTTATTAGTCATTATTTAAGATCGAGAAAAAAAGCAATTTTTTGGATGATGATATTTACATTACTGGGAGTAATTTTACTACTTTTTAGTGGTGTTAAAACTGCTAAAATGTATTATTTCTATTGTGTATGGTTAGGTTTAGGTACAGGATATTGGGCGATGTTTGTAACAGTAGGAGCTGAACAATTTGGAACGAATATTCGAGCAACTGCTGCAACAACGATTCCGAATATGGTGAGAGGTACTGTTGTTGGAATGACTTTGTTTTATGCGTATTTAAAACCTTCAATGGACATTATTTATGCAGGTGCAGTTGTAGGATTAGTTTGTTTCTTTTTGGGTATATACGCAACCTTAACTGTTCCTGAAACACATGATAAGGATTTAGATTTTAATGATTAACTGAATTTAGTATGTACAATTATTGGAAGGGGGTACTTCAGGATGATAAATTCAACAGGTATGGACTACCAATATTATTAGTACTATTCAGTTTTTTTCTGAATAGAAGTGGTTTAACCGCTAATTCTATAGCTTTAGATGAACCGTTTAGCATTTATGTTGCACAGTATGAGATAGGTAAAATTATCGCATATTTGAGTACTGGAAACAACCCTCCGTTATTTGAAATTATATTGCATTATTGGATAAAAATATTTGGAATTAAACCTTCTTCAGTTCGTTTTTTACCTTGCTTATTCACTTCATTGACTGCATTATATGTATTTAAAATAACCCTTTATATTGCAACAAAAAGAAGTGCTTTAATTGCTTTTATTTTGTTTACGCTATCAAATTATGAATTGTATTTTGCTCATGAAGCAAGAGTATATTCCTTATTTACATTTCTTACTTGTGTCAGTTTTTATTATTTTTTCAAGATCTATAAAAACAAAACAAGAATTAACTTTTTGATTTTTGGTTTAGTTAATTTATTGCTTATTTACGCTCATTATTTTGGT
>CANGHE010000069.1 GCA_947453545.1 Flavobacteriia bacterium | reverse complement strand
TTAAAATTTCTCAAAACATAAAGGTATAACTAAAAAATGATATAAATTTGTCCTTGAAAATCAAAACATTATAAAAATGACAAAGGCAGATATCATCGCGAAAATTTCTGACGAAACAGGGTTAGAAAGATTAGAAGTTCAAAAAACAGTTGAGTCTTTTATGGCTACAATCAAAAAATCAATGGCTGAAGGTAATGACGTTTTCTTACGTGGATTCGGAAGTTTCATTGTAAAAGAAAGAGCTGAAAAAACAGGTAGAAATATTTCTAAAAATGAAACAATTATCATTCCTGCACACAACATACCAGCTTTCAAACCTGCTAAAGTTTTCGTAGAAGAAGTTAAAACGAAAGTTGCAGTAAAATAATTTTTTCTTTTTGCGTTAAATTGATTATAATTTAAAGTAAAATTATATCTTTGCACTCCTGTTGGTTACTTCAGGAGTGCTTTTTTTAGCACAAAACCATTAAGAAAGAATTGTTTAATATTTAATATATATTGTTATGCCAAGCGGAAAAAAAAGAAAAAGACATAAAATGGCTACGCACAAGCGTAAAAAAAGACTTAGAAAAAACCGTCACAAAAAGAAAAAATAAATTTCTTTAGATAGTTCGTTGAATAACTTAGTAGGTTCGCTTGCTAAGTTATTCTATTTTTAACTCTTTAATATAAGCTTTCGTGAGTTTAGAATTAGTAGTCGATTCCCGTGCAGGTGGAATCTGGCTTGCGTTGTTGCGTGATGGAAAGCTTATTGAATTGCACGAAGAACAAGGAAATACTGAATTTGCTGTAGGAGATATATATCTTGGTAAAGTAAGAAAAACAGTGCCTAGTTTAAATGCAGCGTTTGTGGATGTAGGATACGAAAAGGATGCTTTTTTGCATTATCTTGACCTTGGACCACAGTTCAATTCGCTAAGTAAATTCACCAAAGACACGTTACACGGCAAGCAAAATGTAGCGGATCTCCAGTATTTTAAACTGGAAACTGACATTCCGAAGGAAGGTCAAATGGAGGAGATTTTATCTTCCTCTCAACCTATTTTAGTTCAGGTAGCTAAAGAACCAATCTCTTCTAAAGGTCCTCGATTAAGTGCTGAAATTACCCTCGCTGGTAGATATATTGTGCTTGTTCCATTTTCTGATAAAGTATCGATTTCTCAAAAAATCAAAGATGCAGAAGAGAGAGATCGTTTGAAGAAATTGTTGAATGAAATTAAACCAAAAAACTTTGGTGTAATTATACGTACAGTTGCTGAAAACAAAAAAGTAGACCAAATTCATCAAGATTTAAATAATTTGATGGAGAAATGGAAAACAATGTTTACAAATCTAAAAACAGCTACTCCTCCAAGAAAGGTATTAGGTGAAATAGATAAAACAGCTTCCATTTTAAGAGACTTATTAAATGGTGATTTCTCGAATATTCATGTTAATAGCCCTGAACTGTTTGAAGAAATTAAAGGGTATGTAGCTGGTATTGCACCTGGACGTGAAAAAATTGTCAAACATTACGATGGTAAAATTGATATTTTTGAGCGTTTCGGGATTTCTAAGCAAATCAAAACTCTATTTGGTAAAAAAGTTCCGCTTTCAAGTGGTGGATATTTGATTATTGAACATACGGAAGCTATGCACGTTATTGATGTGAATAGTGGTAACCGTAAAGGTTCTGATGGACAAGAATCAAATGCTTTATCAACGAATGTTGAAGCAGCTGAAGAAATTGCGCGTGTATTGCAACTACGTGATATGGGTGGGATTGTAGCTGTCGATTTTATCGATATGCATGACCGCGAAAACAACAAAATTCTTTTTGAGAAATTAAAAGAGTTTATGAAAATGGATAGAGCTAAGCATAATGTCTTACCTCCATCTAAGTTCGGTGTTGTTGAAATCACTCGTCAAAGAGTACGTCCTGAGACAGAAATCAAAACAAATGAAACTTGTCCTACATGTAACGGTACAGGGGAGGTACAAGCGACAATCTTGTTTGCAGAAGAAATTGAAAATAACTTAAGTTATTTGGTGATTGACAAAAAGGAACCAAAAGTTACATTGTTAGTTCACCCATATTTGGAATCACATTTTAAACGTGGTTTAATTTCACGTCAAATGAAATGGTTCTTTAAATATAAAAAATGGATTACAGTGAGAGGAGTAGTTGCAAATCAGTTGTTGCAATATTCTTTCTTAAATGATAAAAATGAAGAAATTGCACTCTGACATGACGTCAGAGTGCAAATATTCTTTTCACGAGGCACAAGTAAAACTAGAAAGTTGGTGTGCTTACCAAGATCGATGTACCTTCGAAATTCAAACTAAATTAATTTCTTGGAATATACCTTTAAATCAACACGATCAATTGATTGATCATCTCATTAAAAATCGTTTTTTAGATGATAGACGATTTGCTGAATCTTTTGTATCTGGTAAAGTGAAAATCAAAAGATGGGGTAGAATTAAAATTAAGCATCATTTGATTCAAAAACGACTTTCTAAAGAATTGATTCAATTCGGTTTATCAACTATTGATCAAACTCTTTATTGGAATAATTTAGTTGATTTAACTTCTAGGCGTTTACGTGAGGCCAAAAAGAATGAAGATAAATGGCATTTACGTAATCGTACAGCTATTTTTCTTGCTTCTAAAGGGTATGAACGAGATTTGGTATTTGACGCGATTAAAACGTGCGAAATAGGTGATTAAATAGTTGTTATTTTGAAAGTGTGATTTTAATTATTTTGGAGCTATTATTATTTATAATATGCACAAAATAAATTCCATTGGGATTATTTTCTAAATTGATCGTATTATTAATATTTCTTTTTTCATTGTAAATTAATCTACCCTCATAGTTTTGAACCTCAATAGTTGCATTTTCAAGGTTTTCTCCTACTACATTAAACAAGCCAGATGATGGATTTGGACTTATATGAATTAAGTCATTAGAGTTTATTTCGTGAATTTTTACTAAAGTACTTTCTATTGGGTCAGTTTGAGTATCAGGAAATTGATCATATGGTCCTATTTTCAGTAAGGTAACATTTGCCCCCCCTTTGCCTTTAAATGTATTGTAGCCAACAGAAATTGCTCCTAAATCATTTGTCGCTATAATTTGATTGCAATGATCAATTCCGTGATTAGAAGGGTTTACACATTTGGTAGCCCATGTCAAGTCATATTTATATCGACATATAAGTAGGTCTTCACCATCTGAATATGTCGGTATTACATTATTATCAGTAGGTTGAAGGGTTAGATATTGATTTTTGTATGGTCCATGTTGTACAATATGTGAAAAATAATTATCACCACTTTGTATGTAAATGGCTTCAATCATATTGGTCCCTAATGGTGTGCACTTAAATGTTGCGTAACGTTTTTGTGTAGTATTTTTCAATCTGCTATAACCAACTGCTCTAATAATACTACTATCTACAGAGATATCATTAAATACATAATTGCCTTTAATACCATAATAATTTAACCAATTTAGATTGCCATTTTGGTGGATTGAAATTAACAGACCTTTAGTTAGACTAGAGTCGGAATCAAAATATTCACCACTAATAATTATCTGAGTTGTATCGATTACTTTTACTGCGCGACCTATGTCAACGCCTTGACTACCAAATGTTTTTTGCCATTTAATTTCACCTTTTTTGTCTAATCGGCATATAAATACGTCTTCAATTTCAGTAGTATTTGAAGTAGTTTGACCCACTAATATGAAGCTTGTGTCAGGAAGTATGGCGACATCATAAAGCATTTCATTTGATACACCACCTATATTTTTTTGCCATAATAAGCTGCCTAAACTATCAGTTTTGAATACATAAAAGTCAAAATATCCGTTTGAAAATGAATTCGAGTGTCCAAAAATGTACATTCCGTCATTATTAATTTTGAATATACGTTTACCGATATCACTTTCGTTTCCTCCATAAGATTGAGACCATAAATAATTACCTGCAGTATCAACATGTAATATGAAGGCTTGACTAGGTGCATCCATAAAACTACTTGAACTACCTGTAATATAGTAGGTGCTATCACTTGCTTGTGTAATTCCTTCACCATAATCAAATCCTTTATCTGTATATATTCTATTAAAATGATTTTGAGAGAATATAGATCCGGTAATTAGAATGAAGAAGAAGGTTGAATATTTAATTAGTATTGACATGCTATTCTAAATTGGTAAGATTGACCGTTTCCATTAGACCTAAAGCTTGAAATAATATTTTCACTGCCCAATGTCATTGAAATAGATTTTAAATTGAAACGGATGAACATTCCTGTTCTAAATTGATTAATTATGCCGTAGTTTTCGCTCAAACCTAGATAAATAAATTTGTTCATTTTAAATTGAATACCTGAATATAGTAGGGGTAAAAATGAGAAATTTGGATAAATTCTACACCCATAATAGGATTGAAAACGATTTGTATTTGTTGATAGATTTATTTTACCAGCTTGAAGGTATCCTGGCAGGGCTATCCATTTACTATCGGTTGTTTTTTGAACAGATAATGTGTCTAAAAAGTGTTGAGTTTCATGGTTGGATATAAACGATTTTATTCCTGATATTGACATTCCACTATATTGATAACTGGTATCTAAATTATAATTAGTTACATTTTGAGTTAATAAGCCTATACCTAAATTTTTTGTTAAAATTTGTAATGTCAATTGACGTTCAAAAAACGTAGTAATTGGTATTTTTAAGTCTAGATCTATTCCTACACCAATACTATGAGTGTTATTATTTCTTTTGAATGTGGAGAAATTTAAATCTATATCATTCAAAGTTAGATTACTACCAGTATTATTGAAAATTAAATTTCCTTTTTTTATATCTAACGAAAGTTGATTGTAAATTTCGTAAATATTTAAAGAAAAATTATTTTTACTCTTCTTATGAATAATTCCAAAGCCGAATTTCGAATATGATACACTATTAATTTTACAAGGACCTAGGCTAAGTGTTTGATTTAAATAATCTGTGTTCCCAAACAAAGATAAGTTGAATAAACTGTTAGTATATGCTGTTGATAAAGAGTAGTAAACCCCTCCTTTAACGATGATTCCCCACATGGACTTAGGGAATATTTGATAATTTCGATATTCTAATTCAGTATTGCTTTCTAATTGAAGTTTATTAGAAGTTTGTTGTTTATTTGAGTTATTTTTCGCCTCTTCTTCGGAGATAGTTCCTCCCCACAGAAAGTGGTTAACAAATTGATTGTTGATGCTAGAATTAATTAGATCAGCTTTTCCTTGAAATGTAATCTCACTTTTAATAATCGTTGTGTCGTAATAAGAAGGAAAATAATTTTGCGAAAAAATTGTTCCACAATAAAAAAATATAATAAGGAAGAGAATAGTTTTCATTAATATTTATTTTCTAAGGTGAAATTAGTATATACTTTAAATGATAATTTTGAGTTTGCATCCAAGGTGTACATACTTGTTTTATCTAAATTTGGAGTGTTAAAAGTAGAAATGATTAATATCTTTTTTACCATTGAAATATTGTTAATTAATTTTGGAGTTAATTCTAGGCTGCAATAAGAAACAGTAGGGGTATTTGTGTTATTTTCTTTACCAAGCACCGGTGAATTACTTGTTATTGTTTCGATTGTTTTGTTATTATCATTCAAAAAAACAAGTTGTATATTTCCTGTTATTGGAAAATAATTTGTGCTTTCAAGATATAGTTTTCCTTTTGTTATTTTTTGCTTATAATCAGAGAAATTTATATTAAAAGTATCCTTAATTGTTAAATTTTCTGATCGAAAAGTTAATGGGATGTTAGTTAATAGTCTTATGTCAATTGTACTATTTTCGTTAAATTCATCCCATCCTCCAGAAAGATTACCATAAGGATTTATTTCGAAATTATAATCAATGCTATATTTAGAACCGAGATTTTCAATGAATGATAATATATTACTGTTGGTTTCGTTAAGACTTATAGTTTTTGTTGTTGGAATGTAGTTATATGCATTACCTGAGGCGCTAGTAATAAAAAAAGGATTAGATAGCTGATTGTTCGTAAGAGTAATGTCTTTTTTAGTGTAAGTATTACTATTAGATAAATTATTGATTTTACCTCTTGCACTAATTTTACAAGAGTTTACAATTGATAACTCAACATTTCCTTTTTTTAAATTTAAATTTCCTGATGTGATTTTGTTAAAACCATCAAGATTAATAGTTTTTGTATCTGCAAGTTTTAAATTTCCAAAGTAGCCTCTAGCATAATCAAGTTTTATGTTTTTCATTGAAATATCCATAGTCGATTTATCTTGATTGGTAACTTTTATAGGCTTTCCAAGTGGGTCTAATTGGAGACTGAAACTAGTGAGGATTGTATTGAAAGAATTTCCTGATAGTCCAGTTAAATCAACCTCATATCCTGCAAGATCTACTGTAGAGGTAACCTCTGTTGGGTTTGTTGTAGTGCCGGCGTTTACTTCAAGTCTTTTTATTACAGAATTCCCATTTATACTCATACTTGGGATTTCAATAGTGTAATAAACTTTCGTTTGAAGAGGGTTTTTTAATCTTAGTTCGATTACTCCTTCTTTTATCTGAATACGTTTTAATTGAGCATCAGCAATATTTAATACGTTTTCTGTATTGTTTTCTGACAATGTTGTCCCAGGATTTACTGTTATAGAAGGGAATATAATTCCTATAACTGTAGAAACTGTAGTGTCAGGAATTGATAGATAGTCAGAAAGTTTTATTTTATATAGCGATTTATCTATGCAAATTGAATATTGATTGTTTTCTTCCTTAAATATACTGTCATTAACTAAATTATTTAATGTGAGTGTGTCATTAATTATAGGAATAGACCATGAAGAAGTCCAAATAGTATTTTCTTTTCTACATGAAAACAGAAGTATTAAAAAAGCAAATAAATACAAATAAGTAGCGACTTGTCTCATCGTATCTTATTAGCAACGCTCTAAAATCACTGCATAACCTTGACCAACTCCAATACACATTGTAGCTAATGCAAATTGTTTCTTGGATCTAATCAGTTCGTTACTTGCTGCTAAAATGATTCTTGCTCCCGACATTCCTAATGGGTGGCCAAGTGCAATTGCTCCTCCATTTGGATTGATTCTTGGGTCTTTATCATCCAAACCTAAATTTCTTGAACAAGCTAACACTTGTGCAGCGAAGGCTTCGTTCATTTCGATTACGTCCATTTGATCCAGGGTAAGACCTGTACGTTTAAGTAATTTTTGAGTTGCATAAACTGGACCAATTCCCATTATGTTTGGTTCAACACCTGCCACTGCACCTCCTACGATACGTACCTTTGGAGTTAAATTATTTTCTTTTAAACCTAATTCTGATGCAAGTAATAATGCTGCCGCCCCGTCATTTAACCCAGATGCATTTCCTGCCGTTACAGTTCCGTCTTTTTTGAATGCTGGACGTAGTTTAGCCAGTGTCTCTAATGTTGTCTCTGGTCGTATGAATTCATCGTGAATAAATTCAATTGGGTCTTTTCTTTTTTGCGGAATAGAATAAGGTATTATCTCTTGTGCTAAGATGCCATTTTGTTGTGCTTTAAATGCTTTTTCTTGCGACCAAACAGCAAAAGCATCTTGATCATCTCTACTAATATTGTATTTTGACGCTAAATTTTCGGCGGTCATTCCCATACTATCGACACCATATAATTCTTCCATTTTTGGATTGATAAAACGCCATCCAAAGGATGAATCAAACATTTGTGCATCTCTTCCATAAGGAGTCGATGTTTTTGAGATTACCCAAGGTCCTCTTGTCATGTGTTCTACACCACCTGAGATGTATATATCTCCAGCATTGTCTTTGATTGCCCTTGCTGCATTTATAGTTGACGCCATTCCTGAAGCGCATAATCGATTAATTGTTTCTCCACCAGCTTGAATTGGTATTCCTGCTAATAAGGATGCCATACGTGCTACATTACGATTATCTTCTCCTGCTTGATTAGCACAGCCAAAAATTACATCTTCGATTTGATTTAAATCAAGGGAAGGAAAATTGTCTATAAGTGATTTCATTACGTGCGCAGCTAAATCATCTGCTCTAACAGGTGATAAAGTTCCACCGAAATTTCCTATGGCTGTTCGCACACCATCAACTATAAAAACATCTTTAGACATAATTTCAATTTTATTTTGTTCAAAGTTAATAAAGACTACTTGGAAATCAAATCATATCTTTTTTTTCAACGTTATGTTGAAAACTATTTTGATTTAGTCTCTCTAATAATTGGTACTTTTCCATACCAAAAAAGAAATAAAGTGAAAAATAACGTATGTAAATTAATGTTTTTTTTCGGTTTAACTTCGTTAAATCTTTTCTCACAAACAGAAGATTTATCGCCGAAAGAAAAGGCTTTTAGAGATTCCATTGCAATGGTTAATGAGGCTTCTAAAGCAAACGCAGCTGGTAAGGAAGCTTACAATGCTGGAATTAACTCTTTTAGTAACAAGGATTACACAAAAGCAATCAAAGAATTCGAGAAAGCGATAACAGCTGATCCAACCTTTTTAGCTGCTTATTACAATAAAGCAGTAGCGGAAAATGAAATTGAAAAATTTCAAGATGCTGTTGCAACAATTAATAGGTTGGTTTCTGTAGATTCAAATTATATACGTGCTTATTTTCAACGTGCAAAAGCATACCAAGGTGCGAATGACTTTGCTAATGCTGAAAAGGATTATGAGAAGTCAATAAAATTAGATGCAAATAACGTTAAGGTTCACTATAATTATGGTGTATTGAGGTTTTTTCAAAAAGATTATAAAGATGCAATAGTAAAATTTACGAGGTGTATCCAATTAGATCCAACTTCTCCTTACTATTATAATGATAGAGGAAGTTGCTACAGATTATTAGGTGATTTCCCAAAAGCACTATTAGAATATGAAGAAGCATTGAAGAAGAATCCTAATTTGGCTTTTGTTCACAATAACATTGGGACTACAAAAAAGAAAATGAAAGATATACCTGGAGCTTTATTGGCATTTAACAAAGCAATTTCTGTAGATGCCAAATTTTATATGGCTTATGCAAATCGTGGAGCTACTTTATTGGCTCAAAATAAAAAAGAAGATGCTGAGAAAGATTTTAATACAGCTATTCAACTTAATACAGATTATGCTCCTGCATTATCTAATTTAGCTGCAATCTATTTTCAACGTAAAGATTTCCAAAAGGCATTTGATTATGCTGATAGGGCAATTAAATTAGATGCTAATTATGGAGCAGCTTATTTGAATAGAGGTATTGCTAAAGAAATGTTGAGAGACATGCAAGGGGCTTGTGAGGATTGGTCAAAAGCGAAAGAGTTAGGAGTGGATTTGGGTAAAAATTATTACTCAACAAATTGTAATAATTAAAGAAGCTAAAAATGAAAAATAGTATAAGAATAATAGTTTTGCTTTTAGGATTAACAGGTTTAGTTAATGCTCAAAATGTAGAATTTAAAGCATCAAATTTCAAAGCGGATAAAGAAGGTTTTAAGAGAGCGGAAACAGCAATTGAATTTGGAGATATTTATTACACGAAAGGAAATGAATTGTTTTTTGGGGTAAAGGAATTGGGAGATAATTATACAATTGCTCGTAGAAGTTATGAAAAAGCACAACAGTTTAATCCTAATAATGGATTATTGAATTTTAAAATAGGTGTGTGCTATGCAAATTCTTCTTCTCCATCTAAGTCTTTTGAATACTTCAAAAAGGCATTAGAATTAGACCCATTATGTGACCCTTTTTTAACATATTATCTTGGTTATGTAGCACAACTTCAGAGTAATTTCGATGAAGCAATTAAGTTGTATACCAAATTTGAAACAGAATATAAAAAAGCAGATGCGTTTGTAAAGTTTGTTGATCAACGAAAAAAAGAATGTGATATCGCAAAAAAAATGATACAATCGCCATTAAGAGCTTGGGTAGATAATGTAGAGGTGTTAAATACAGAGGTTGATGATATTGCTCCTTCTGTTTCTGTTGATGGAGGGGAAATGGTTTTTTCATCGAAACGTAAAAATGAAAATTCAGCGGATTCTTTGGGTAATTATGATTTTGATGTTTATACATCATCTTTAAAAGGGGGGAAATGGTCATCACCTGAAAGATTGTTAGGTCCTGTAAATACTAAGAATGATGATGTTGTAAATACAATAAGTTATGATGGAAACTCTATGTTACTGCATAGAACTATTAATAATCAATCAGATATTTATGAGTCAAAATTGATTGGCGCTCAGTGGTCAGATCCTGTTTTGTTAAATCAAAATATTTCAAATCCTAAATTTAATGATAGGTTTGCCTGTTATAATCATGATGGGTATAAAATATATTTTATACGTGATAATGAAGAAAATGCGAATGGATATCAGATTGTGTATTCAGGTATGGAAAGTAAATTAAGGAGAGACTACGCAACTGCAACTTTTATTAACGCACTTAATTCTAAGTTTAATGAAGGTCCTGTTTATATTACTATAAAAGGAGATGTTATGTATTTGGCTTCACAGGGTCATGGTTCAATAGGGGGGTATGATATTTTTACATCTAAATTTGCTCAAGGTCTTTGGACTGCCCCTGTTAATATGGGGTTCCCAATTAATACTCCATATGATGATTTCTTTTTTACACCTACTGTAAATGGTAAAGTTGCTTATATATGTTCAAATAGAAATGGAGGTAAGGGAGGTTATGATATTTATAAGGTAACTTATTGGGGGGCTGACAAAACCCCTGTAGTTGAAACGGAAGATTATCTGATTTCATCGGTCTTGGTTCCTGTTAAAGATAACTCAATAGAATCGAAAGTAGAGGTAACTAAAAAGTTTTTAACTGTCTTTAAGGGAAATACAATTGATGCATTGACTTCAAAACCTGTTCAGGCTTCAATTGAAATTACGGATAATGCAACTGGCAAGGTTTCTGAAACATTTGAAACAAATAGTGCTACAGGAAAATTTATTATCACTTTGCCTTCAGGTAAAAATTACGGTATTGCTGTGAAAGCAAAAGGTTACCTTTTTCACTCTGAAAATTTTGATATTCCAGACGGGGGAGAAGATAACTTAGTTAACAAGACAATTGAATTGAAAAACATTGCGATTGGTAATACAATTGCATTGAGAAATATTTTCTTTGACTTAGGGAAATCAACTTTGCGTTTAGAGTCAAATGCTGAGTTAGATCGTTTAGTTAAATTATTACAAGATGTTCCAGCTTTAAAAATCGAGATTTCTGGTCATACAGATAATACAGGTTCAGCAACAACTAATGAAAATTTGTCGCAACAACGTGCAAATGAAGTGGTGAATTACTTGAAAACAAAAGGAATTAATGCCACTCGATTAACTGCTAAAGGGTATGGATCAAAAGTTCCTGTTGCTTCAAATAATACAGAAGAAGGAAGACAACAAAATAGACGTACCGAATTTAAGATTACTGGAAATTAAAATAACGTTTTAAATTCTAATGAACACCGATGAGTTTACTCATTGGTGTTTTTTATTTGTTAAAGTTTGGATTCAAGGTTTTACTAGTTGAAATTCTGTGATTTTTGTTTATGACTTTGGAGAATTTATTTGATATATGATGAAAGAAAGAGTATCTTATTGTACTACTTTGGAGTCGTATGCTAACAATTCATTTACAAGTAAACTTACATTAAAGACATAAAAAAAAAGCCCCCGAATTTCGGAGGCTTAAAATTGTGCTTAATACAAAATTAGTTCTTGCTATTTGCAATTTCTACAAACTCGTCATAAGAAACTTCTTTGTTTTTAAGTTTAATATTTGCTTTAAAGAATTCTGTTAATTTAGTTTCAGCTAACATATCATAAACTCTTGCAGATTCATCTTTGTTTTGTAAAACTTGGATAGCTGATGCAGTTAGTTCTTTATCCTCAGGTGCTGGAATACCATATTGAGCATATTGGTTAACCAACAATTGTTTTGTGAATTCTAAGGCATCACCTTGGTTAACTTTAATGTCATTTGATTTAAAGATATGCCCTTGGATTAATTGCCATTTCATTCCTTTTTCATATCCCTCAAATTGAGCTTCTATTTCTTCTAATGTAATAGGCTTTTCATTAGAAACTTGAATCCATCTTTTTAAGAAGTCAGTTGGTAAATCTACAGTAGTCTCTTCAACAAGTTTGTCATATACTGAGCGAGTTAATAAACGGTCTGAATCATTTTCAAACATTTTCACTAAGTCAGCTTTGATTCTCTCTCTTAATTCTGATTCTGTTTTAACTTCACCTTCTCCAAACAATTTGTCAAATAACTCCTGATTTAATTCAGCAAGTTCCATATGACGAGCTTCATTGATTGTCATTTCGAATTTATCAGATGCTGTATCTAACTCTTCTTCTTTAATTCCAAGTAAAGCTGCTGTATCCTTTCCTCCTTTTGAAACATGCGCTGGATTAACTGTTAATATATCACCAACTTTTTTACCTGTTAATGCTTTTTTTGCTTTTGCATCTTCAACAAACTCCATAGAAATAGTGGAAGAATGAAGTATACCTCCTTCTTTCGTTGTTCCATCAGCGTTCAACTCTTTGAATTGAGCTAAAATTAAATCAGAGTCACCTACTTTTTCAGATGCTACTAATTTTCCATAACGACGACGTAAATCATCAACTTGTTTATCAATTAAACTGTCATCAACTTTTACAGAAACATATTCAAAAGAACTTTTTAACGTTGGCTCAATTTGAATCGCAGGAACTAAACCAATTTCAAAAGAAAATTCGAAATTTTCTGGGTTGTTAAAATCTCCTTTAACCTCTTCTTTATCATATGGAATTGGATTACCAAGTATTTCGATTTTATTTTCAGTAATAAACGAAGATAATTTTTCGTTAACAGCTTTATTTAATTCTTCAGCTAAAATGGATTTACCATATTGCTTTTTGATTAAAGCTGCAGGTATGTGTCCTGGTCTGAAACCTGGAATTTTAGCTTGTTTACGTGCTTTTTCGATAGCGTTAGTTACTTTCTTTTCATAATCAGCAGGTGTGATCTGAATTCTTAAAATTGCACTGTTTGAATTTACATCTTCACGAATTACGCTCATTGTACTTGATTTATTTATTATACAAACAAAAAATGGCATAAGTAAACTTACACCATTTGATTT
>CANGHE010000068.1 GCA_947453545.1 Flavobacteriia bacterium | reverse complement strand
TGGCAATATCACATTCTGCAATAAATTATCTAATTGCTTTTGAATGAGATCTGTTGTAATCATTTCTGTTGTTTCCTCACCTTTAAAATCTAAATTTCTACCTCCTCCAAACAACACTCTATCACCTACATTTCTAAAATAATAATATCCTTTATCATAATGAAATGTTCCCTTAATTTTTAAATCTTTAATCGGTTCAGTAATTAACACCTGTGCTCTCGCTGGCTGTACATTTAATTCTGGTAATAATTGTTTAGCAAAGCCATTGGTGGCAACTAATACTTTTCCTACTTTAAACTCAATTCCATTTTGAAGAACAACATCAACAGAATCATTCGCTCCTGCAATACTTGTTACTTCAAGTGAATTCAGAATAAACACTCCAAGAGATTGAACCTTTTTAATTAATGTAGAAATCATCTTACCGGAGTTAATTTGTCCTTCGAAACGATTTTCTATCAAATGACTAACACCTCCTAAACCAAACGTATTTATTTTGCTATCAGCATTCACATAAACAGAAGAATCACCAATTATTGAAGAAACCATTTTATTCAAGTAAGGTAATTTATCACTACATTGATTATAAAAAGCCTCATCATTAAACACTTCGAAACCTCCCCAATTGTATAATTCCAATGAATCATCCCCTAAATTCTTTCTTAATTGCTGTAATCCCCTCCATCTTTTTTCGACCAAGGAAAAAACAACATCTTCAGAAGTATGGGTTAAATCATCTAATAATTCAGAAACACTTCCAAAACAAGAGAAGCCTGCATTTTTTGAACTTGCACCTGACGGTAAAAATCCACGTTCAATTACAAGTACTTTTAATTTCGAATTTTGTTGTTTTATTTCAAGAGCAGCAGACAAACCAACTATTCCACTACCAATGATTAATATATCTATATTAGAAAAATAAGTATCTCTCTCCCAAAAACTTAAATCCATAGTAAATAATTTGATTCAATAATGAAACTTTTATATAGAATAATTTATAGCAGCCAAACAACTATATGATTTACTACTAAAATATCAAAAAAAAATTAAACGCGTTTCATAACACGATTCATCTCCATTTTTGCGTCTTTTTCTTTTAAGTCATTACGCTTATCATGTAGCTTTTTACCTTGTGCACAAGCGATTAATACTTTAACCCACCCTTTTTCAGAAAGAAACATTTTCAAAGGAATAAGTGTATTCCCCTTTACCATTAAAAACTTTTGTATCTTATTGATTTCTGTTTTATTTAACAGTAATTTTCTATCTGCTCTTGGTTTATGATTATAGAAAGATCCATTTTCATATTCGGTGATATGCATATTACGAATGTAAATTTCTCCACGATCTATTACACAATAAGCTTCTAAAATGGATGCTTTATTCTTACGAATACTTTTTATTTCAGTCCCTGTCAAAACTATACCAGCAGTATATTCATCCAATAAATGATATTCAAATCGAGCTCGTTTATTTCTTATGTTAACTTGGTTCACTGACATAAATACAAATTTAAGGTATAAAAAGGAAAGTACATACCTTTTTACATTCAAATTCCAAATGAAAAGAATTAATTAAACCCAAAATACTTTTCTCAAATTATTCCACATGATACATAGATAAATTCCTATATTTGATTTACTATAAAAGGTTGAAAATATGGCTATCGATCCAAAAGAATTAGAGTTCAATATCAACGAAGACCAAATGCGTCAAAAAATTGCGCGCTTGGAAAGTGAACTTCGCAAAATATACCTTGGCGGTGGTGAAAAACGCATCGCATCTCACCATGAAAAAGGAAAATTAACTGCTCGTGAACGTATTGATTTACTGCTCGATAAAAACACCGAACGTATAGAAATTGGTGCACTTGCAGGATATGGAATGTATCAAGAACATGGTGGCTGTCCTTCGGGTGGTGTTGTCGTAGTAATCGGCTATGTTTCAGGTAAACAATGTATTGTTGTTGCTAATGACGCAACTGTAAAAGCAGGTGCTTGGTTCCCTATTACTGGAAAGAAAAACCTCAGAGCGCAAGAAATTGCGATGGAAAACAGAATTCCTATCATTTACCTCGTTGACTCAGCAGGCGTTTACCTTCCGTTACAAGATGAAATTTTTCCAGATAAAGAACACTTTGGACGTATTTTCAGAAATAACGCACAAATGAGCTCCCAAGGAATTCTGCAAATTGCTGCAGTAATGGGGAGTTGCGTGGCAGGTGGTGCTTATCTTCCAATCATGTCTGACGAATCCTTGATTGTAAACAAAACAGGAACAATCTTTTTAGCAGGTTCTTACCTCGTGAAAGCCGCTATTGGCGAAACAATCGACAACGAAACCTTAGGAGGAGCTACTACACACACTGAAATTTCTGGGGTTTGTGATTACAAAACAGAATCTGATGAAGAATGCTTAGCAACGATTCGCACCTTAATTGATAAAGTTGGTCATGCAGAAAATGCAGGATTTGATAGAAAAGAATGCATCAAACCACTTCCTGAAAGTAATAAAATTCACGGATTAATACCTGTTGACCGCTCCAAACCATACAACATGAAACCTGTAATTGAATGGTTAGTAGATGGTTCAGAATTTACGGAATACAAAGAAGATTACGGAAAAACAATCATATGTGGATATGCACGCGTAGACGGTTGGAGTGTTGGTATTGTTGCCAACCAACGTGAAGTGGTAAAAAATAAAAAAGGAGAAATACAAATTGGTGGTGTAATTTACAATGAATCAGCCGATAAAGCAGCACGTTTCATCATGAATTGCAATCAAAAGAACATACCTTTAGTATTCTTAACAGACGTTACTGGTTTCATGGTTGGCTCAAAATCAGAACATGCTGGTATCATCAAAGACGGAGCAAAAATGGTGAATGCCATGGCGAATTCTGTTGTGCCTAAATTCTCTATAATTATCGGAAATTCATATGGAGCCGGAAACTACGCTATGTGTGGAAAAGCTTACGATCCACGCTTGATTGTTGCTTGGCCAACTGCAGAAATCGCTGTAATGAGCGGTGCGGCGGCGGCTAAAACCTTGTTGCAAATTGAAGTAGCAACTTTAAAAGCACGTGGAGAAGAAATCACCAAAGAACGTGAAGACGAAATCTACAATACCATCAAAGCTCGTTATGACGAACAAATATCTCCTTATTACGCAGCATCTCGCCTTTGGGTTGACAGCATAATAAATCCAGAAGAAACACGCAAGGTGATTTCGATGGGGATAGAAATGGCGAGCCACAAAAAAGCAGAGAAACCATACAATGTAGGGAATATTCAAACATAATACGAATGCACGTACATTGGGAAATAAAGCATTTTTCTGAATTAACAGCAAGGGAGTATCACGATTTACTAAAATTACGTGTTGAAGTTTTTGTGATAGAACAAGATTGTCCTTACCCAGAAGTAGATGGAATTGACACAGCTTGTTTCCATGTAATTGGAAAACTTGATTCCACGAATCAAGTTGTTGCCACCGCTAGAGTTATACCTAAATATTTAGTTTACAATGAGGCTTCCATAGGAAGAATTGTTGTTGATACTAAATTTCGAAGAAATAAGATTGGAAGTAATCTAATAAGTAAATGTATTGAATTCATTGATAAACAAAACAATAACAAAAGTGAACCTATTCGTATTGCGGCATTAAAATACTTAGAACACTTTTACCAAAACTATAAATTTAAGTCTATTCGAGAATACAGAGAATACGATTACGATTATGTCGAAATGTTAAAATTATAATTAAAAAAAACCATATATGTATAAACATGCTTTATTGCTTATCATCTCACTAAGTATAATATTTCAAGCACACAGTCAATGGCGAAATAAAAAAACGAGTATTGATACTTCTTATATGAATTTAAAAGTAAGACCTCAAGATGACTTTTACCTATATTGTAACGGCAAATGGATGAGAAATAATCCTGTTCCCAAAACAGAATCTCGATGGGGAAGTATGAATGAGTTAGATATTTCAAATAAAAAGAAATTGATTGAGATACTAAATAATGCAAAAAACAACCCTAAATCCACAAATGAAGCAATAATTGGATCATACTATGCATCTTATATTGATACAAATACAAGAAATGAATTAGGTATAACTCCGATTTCAGATTTACTAACTTTAATAGACGCAATTAGTTCCAGAGAAGATCTAGCCAAAGTACTTGCAGAAATGCATAAAAATGGAATTAATGCACTTTTCTCTATTGATGTAACGCAAGATTTAAAAGATATTTCCAAAAATGCACTTTATCTCAACCAATCTGGATTAGGCTTACCTAACAACTTGTATTATACTCAAGAAAATAAAAAATCAATTTCTGAAGAATATCAAAAATATTTAGCATCATTATTTTTAGAAATCGGAGAAAAAGATCATGAGGCAAGATTGCACGCGCACGATGCATTTTATTTCGAATCTAAGTTAGCAGCAATGATGATGACACCTGTTGATTTAAGAAATCCTGATAAAACTTACAACAAAAAATCAATGAAAGAAGTCGAGGTAACACTTCAAGATTTTAACTTTCAACAATATCTTTCTTTCATACAATGTCCGAAAAATATAAATTTTATAATAGTCGGACAACCTAATTACATTAACACACTTCCTAGTATGATAAACCAAGTTCCTTTAGAACATTGGAAATCCTATCTTAAATCAAGGGTAATATCAGGATATTCAACGCATTTAACAACTAATTTCGCAAAAATAAACTTTAAATTCTATCAAACTGTATTAAGCGGAAAATCAATTGATAAAGACATCTTAGATAAAGCTGTAAATGAAATAACAAATTTGCCTATTGGCGAAATACTTGGTCAACTTTTTGTTGAAAAACACTTTTCAAAAGAAGCTCAAGAAAAAATAAACACCATGGTTGATTTATTAATTGTTAGTTATGACGAGCGACTAAACTCTTTAACATGGATGTCTGATTCAACTAAAAAAGAAGCTCAAAAAAAACTACATTCAATACAACGAAAACTTGGTTACCCTTCAAAATGGGAAGATTTCAGTAAACTTAAACTAAATTCTAAAACATTCCTGGAAAATTACAAAACTTGTAATCGTTGGGAATTTGAAAAAGCTTTACTCGATTTATCCAAACCAGTTGACAAAGACACATGGGAAATGCCCGCTCACATGGTGAATGCTTATTACCAACCGCTAAACAATGAAATAGTTTTTCCTGCTGGAATTATGCAAGCCCCATTCTTTGATGTTAATGCTGAAGATGCTATTAACTATAGCCGCATAGGTATGATAATTGGACATGAATTAACGCATGGTTTTGACGATTCTGGAGCAAAATTTGCAGCAGATGGAAGTTTTAGTAATTGGTGGAATGATGTAGATAAGAAGAAATTTGAGGAAAAAACAAAATTACTAGCTAAAACCTACGAAAATTTCTGTCCTCTTGAGGATCATTGTGTTGATCCGCAATTAACAATGGGAGAAAATATTGCAGATTTAGGAGGGGTTATATTATCATTTCAAGCTTATAAAAAAACTAAAGAATGTATTAGCGGTAAAAAACGTTTTGGATTCACACCTGAAGAACGATTTTTTATTGGATTAGCGCAAATTTATAAAATAAATATAACTGAGCAAGAATTAAAAAATAGATTAGTAAATGACCCACATTCACCAGGAATGTTCAGAGTGAATGGTCCATTAATGAATTCTAAGGACTTTATTCAAATATTTCAACTTTGTGAAGGGGATAAAATGATGAATGGTAAAGAAAAATATGTTGAAATTTGGTAATTCCCTATGAAACCAATCAAAACAAAAACTCCGATAAAAATATATATTATCAAACTAATAACGTTCTTAAACACTTTAACTTCTTACAATTACTCCTACTCACAAATCCAATACGATAGTATTCAAACAAAACATTACAGACTGAATAAAATAAAATCACGCACGCAAAAAGATGAAAATAATAAGGTAGTAAACACAATATATATTGACACAAATGGACTGATAACATCCTTTAATTATACTCAAAAAAATCATGAAGATATTGAATACATTGAAAAAATATATTACACAACCAAAGTGGTGAATGATAAACTTGTTTATCTAAAAACAGAAACAAAGCATGAGAATTTATTACCATTTCAAATTGATGAATATATATACAAAAACAATCTAATAATATATCGCAAATACAGAATCTGTAATGTGTATGGAAATTTTTCAATCTCCAAAAACGATTCTATTAGAAAAAACACCAAAGCTATAAAATTACCTGAGAGCGGATTTATATTATCTTATAAATATTCAAAAAATAGATTAACCCAAGTAAAATACACAAATGTAAAAAATTGGAGTAAAGTGAATATTTTTTCGATAACCTTCAAAAAAACTAATGGAGTTGAAAAATATTACTACGACAAATTAGGCAAATTGAAACAAAAAAAATCCACCGGACAATATTTTGGAGAATATATCACAAATGTTAGTTATTCAAAAGACACTATTTTTTATGCAGAAAAAAATATCCAAAAAAATAAAATGTCTAAATGCTATATCATATTTGATAATGAAGGAAAAATATCCGAATATGGGTATGATAATGATGAAAATCAAAACTATATAAAAAAATACTATTATGATAGAAATGGATTAATAACCAATATAGAATCTATTAAAAGTCAAAATATGCAAAGATTAAGTAAATCAACTTTTGTATATACCTATTACTAAACGCTTTTCAATGTCAAAAAATACACAGCGTAATGTAAACATTGTAATGAGCATAGTCATTTTGATTGTGATTATCATACTCATATATATATTTAAAAACGTCTATACAATTCAAAAAAACAATTATCTATTAGTTTTTTTTGTTTACTATAAGGACTAATTTATGAAAGTATTCGAATTACAAAGAAATTTAAATCAATAATATACACAATAATTGGAGCAACATTTACTTCTTTATTCGCTTTTTTACCGTCTAAAAATGAATTGTCATACATCTTTGAAGATCATCTACTTATATATCCGTATATTTTCATTGTAATGTATTTACTCTATTGTATTTCATTTAATTACAATAAATTAAACACAAAAATAAATGAGAGTATTACATTAATACAAACAATTGCACTAGTATATTGGCTGATAGAAATGAATTTTCTACATTATAAAAACTGGTTCATGTTATCATTGTATACAGTGGTTGCGTTTCTATCGATATTTTCTTTATTACATGCTTTTACATCTATCCGACTCTCTCGATTAAACAGAATAACGTTGAGTATCTGGAGTTCAATCATAATGCTTGTTTTTGGAGTTTACAATGTTATCAATACTTATCAAAATCAATTTTTAGAAAATTCAAGTAAGTTAAACGATATTATTTACATCGGAGTTCAGTTTTTCTTACTCGGAATCTCAAGTATTTACATATATCAAAATGTACTGTAAGTAATTAGATATATCCCTCAAAAACAAACCCACAATAACTACTTTCAAGATATAAGTGAACTAAACAATGAACACGCACAACGATTTTCTGAAAATCAATCCCCCGCAATAGTTAGTCTAATAATACTTTTAATATACTCTGGGTTATTTTACGCAAATCACATTTTTCTAATATTCCCTTTCAACACATGTATTTGGTTAGTTAGTTTTTTTATTTACCCTTTCATTTGTAGGTTAATATATCGTCAATGAAGTTTAGTATCTTGGCAGGTCTTAAAGTCATTGAAAGATACAATCATTCTGTTGACATTTGTTACGCAGGAACTAGATTTACACCTCTCGGCACTGATGCTACTGTTGCTTATAGCCACAAAGACCTAAGCATTCAAAACAATTTCAATTTTCCCATCAAATTCCTTTTAGAAATAAACGAAAACACTTTAAATATTTCTTTTTTGAGTACTGAAAAGATCAACCAAACAGAACTAAACATTACTACTCAAAATAGTAACAACCAGACTATCGTGATTGTGAAAAACAAACAAAATCAACACATTAATACTTCAACATTTAAGGATTTAACCGTTTGATTTTCAAACCTTCTTGACCAAAACAAACTTACCTCCCATAATTTTATAGGTGATTCCATCTATTTTGAGCTCTTCTCCTTCACTCATCGAAGCTATTCGTGTGATATCTTCCTCAATTGTATGAATACTGCCTTTGGTTTTCCACGCAATTGTTAAATAATCTGTCAATATATAACCATCAGAAGCACCACAAACAATTATATGAACGGGTTGATTGAACGTTTTTAGTAAAGCCAAATCTTTCACAGGCGCATTATTATCCACAATTGACACAATGTGCGTATACCCTTTTGCCATTTTTGTGCCTTTAATCAACGCTTCCATATTGTTTTCTGGACAATCACCACCACTCCCTTTGGAAGTAACTTTAGCCATCAATTGTTGCAAACTTTCCAATCCATTTACTGGACTGTAATAAATTCCACCTGTTTGTCCAATTTTCTTTTGATTATCAGAAAGATCATCACCATTGAAAAACACAAACTGCAAGTTCTTCTCTTTCTTTAAGTTCAACTGATACCACACACTCAATTGCGCGGCATAAGGCGACATACTACCAGTCAAATCACACACAATCAATTTATTATCCCAACTATTTCTTCTCAACACAGCGTTTACAACTGTATCTTCCGATGAACCAAAAGTAGAATAACTGGATTTCAATTCTCTTAATAGATATTCCTCCTTCGTGATTTTTAACCTTTCACATTCTGCAACTATACGTTTCTCTAACTCTTTCAAACGTTTTTCTTCTTCCAGAATACGTAATGCCTCTTCTTTTTTTCTTCGCTCAATTTCTGGCGTTCCAAGATAGGCAATTGACAAAGTACTTGTAGAAGTCCCTAATTTGTAATCACACTTAACTTCTGAAAAATCTGAATCATACTTAAAATTAATACTATAGGTATCTCCTTTCAACAAGTACACCACTACTTTACCTTCCGGATTCGTGGTACATTTTACACTTTTATGTCTTTTTTGACCAACAAAAGTCACTTGCTCATTTTTTAAAGGAAGTCCTGATAAATCCTTCACAATAAACGTGTGTTGAACATAATGCATAATTTTACCTGGAGATGTCATTGTTGCGCCTTTAACAAATATTGTATCCGGTTGTAAACCAGCAAAATCATCTAAGGATTTTATTTCAGCAGGAGACATTGCAAACATCTTTTCTTCCTCAATCGCATTAGCCTCATAAATAAAGAATTGACGCATAGCACCACTTGCTGGAGTAACAATTTTTCTTTCTTCTGGATTATTAGCAATAGCGATACGATACATCTTTTCACAAGCAGCATCAATGTATGCAACTCCCTTTAGGTCGGTAATCGCACTCATCACCTCTTTACCGGTATTATCCAACAAAGCAACCTTCTGCTTCGCAAAAAAACCACCCTTAATATTCTCTAAGTGAATTTCCAATTTACTTATGCATGTCTGAGCATAAACTGTTCCCAAAAACACAACGTGAAGAAGTACACTTACAAAAAGGTACTTACAATTTTCTCTAAAACGGATTAAAACAAAAGTAGCCATAGGAATAAGATTTTAATGAATAACGCGCATTCAATCAAAATCGTATGTAAGGAACTATCGAAAAGGAATTTAAATTTTACGAACTTGATGTAAAATATTTCGAAAAACTACACTTCAAACACATCAAAATCATTAACAACCACCACATTATCAAATACTGGCTTTGATTCAGCAAGATGTGCTTCAACCCCATCAAAACGCGCACTCAAATGTCCTAGTAGCAATTTACCAACTTGTGCTTTTTGTGCAATTTGAGCTGCTTGTTTCGCTGTTGCATGCATCGTAGCCTTGGCTCTATCCGCCTCTTTTTCAGTAAATGTTGCTTCGTGATAAAGTAAATCTACATCTTGTATATAAGGTATAATACTTTCTGTATAACGTGTATCTGAACAAAAAGCATAGGATTTTGAAGCTTTGGGAGCATAGGTATAATCATCTGCATAATGTATCTCGCCAGATTCATCAGTAAAATCCTCTCCACGTCTAAAAAAAGGAACAGCCATCAAAGAAACACCGGATTCGCGCAAAGCTTCTCCTATAATAGATCGCTCTTTTGGTTTTTCCTTGATTAAAAAACCGTTGGTCGGAATTTTATGTTTTAATGGAAATGTATGAATTTCAACTAGTTTATCTTCAAATAGTAATTTATGTTCTTTTCCATTTAAGGGAACAAAGGTCAAAGAAAAACCTAATTTCGCATGACCAACTTCAAGTTGTAATCGTACAATTTGCTCTAATTCAACTGGTCCGTAAATCGTCACTCCCTGATCTCTCCCCAACAAATGCATCGTACTTAAAAGTCCAACCAAGCCAAAATAATGATCTCCATGTAAATGAGAAATCAATATATGGGTGATTTTTTGAAGTTTAATACCTGCTTTGCGAATTTGAGTTTGAGTTCCCTCTCCACAGTCAATTAAAATATGACGTTCATTACAAAAAATGTATTGAGAAGTAGGTTTTCTATGTGCAGTTGGTAAAGCGGCTCCTGAACCGAGAATTGTAACTGAAAAAGACATCTTAAACAGCCATTATTGCATCCACTTCTTCTAGTGTAGATACAATTGACAATACTTTATCTAATTGAGAAATTGCAATCATCTTTGTAACATTCGGCTGTAAACCAACCAATGCAAACTTACCATTTGTATCCTTACACAAACGATTCGCAACTAATATAGCACTCAAACCAGATGAGTCACAGTATTTAGTAGCAGATAAATCGATTACAATAGAATTAGTACCTTTTTTATTTAATTTGATCAACTCGTCTTTTAAGTCAGAAGCATTCGAAGCATCCAACTTTTCAACGTTAGATTTTACGATAGAATATTGCTTATGTTCTGTTACAACGAAATTCATAGTACTAAATATTGCCCAAATATAACACAATATTTTTGAAGGAATACTAATTCTACTGAATTTTGAAGCCAACTTTTACGAAAGTCGTAAAACTTAGTTTCGTTTTTCTTTCATTTTTTTTTCCAATAAGTACCTTTTTTATTTTTAGCTTATGTATCGGAATGAAAATAACATACAATTTAAAAGAATTTACATACATTATTCACGAACCAAATATCTTGTTTTTTCACCTTAGGATTAATTGGTTCCAACTCAAAATCTGGTGTTTTTATTGCAACTGGGTTTTGTCCTTCGTGTATTGACAAATGGGTATAAAATGTATTCGGATTAACAATTAATGAAAAACCAGTATAAGGCAATTTCACTTGCAAGGTCCCGGCATTTCCGCTATAAAAACTGCCTCCTGCTGTTTGCCCCACTATTTTTGCTTTTGCCAATGTTTTGAGATGGCACGCCAAAATAGATGCAGCAGAAAAACTTCCCTCATCAGTAACTACAATGATTTCTCCTTTAAACTGATACTCTTTGTTAATTTTGGTAGTATATAACTCCCCAGTAAAATTGGGATGTATTCTTTTAAATTTAGCATACCTCCGTGTTAAACGTTTATGTGCCTTGAAATTCTCATTAAACTTAGCAATGCGCTTATTTTTAAACCATTCAAAAGGCTTGTTCAATTCATATTTACCTAAAAAAACGTTTTCCCCAACAATATAGGACATAAATAAGATCTGTAATTGTCCACCTAAATTACCTCTTACATCGACAATCAACTTATCTGCTTTTTTATCCTTAATTTGTTTGAACGATTTCTCTAAAAACTCTGCATATTTCTTTCCCTTACATTCCTTAAAAGATGTGAAACGAAAGTACGCTACTTTAGATTTAACAAAAGAAAACTTTCCTATATCATCATACTTCTTACCTTCCTCTTTCTCAAACTTTTGAATCCTTTTTAATAATGTAAGTACGGGTGGGTAGCCCAACTTCAAGTAAATATGCGAAGTGTCATGATTTTTGGAATATACTACTTCAACTGAATCCTTTGACTCTGAAACAATGGTACGGTAGAATTCAAAAAGTTGACCTGCCTTGTGATATTTAAAATCTTTGGAACCCTCATCAGAAGGAACATACACGCCGAATTCATCTAGCCATTCAGAAGTGTTTTTTCTATCAATTCGAATAATTTCAGCGTGTTTAGGTATTGTTTTATACTCTTTTTTAGACAATCCACGTGAATAGTACTTTGTATCCGCCTTATCCAATTCGTGTACAAACAATTTTTTTCCATACAACACATAGTCAATCGGTAAAGAATTATGAAGTCGCGCCCATTCATTGATCACCTTACCAGATATAGTTAAATCTGTATGACCACACTGAATTGTTGCAACCGCAGAACTAAATAATTTATATAGATCAATAAACGAACATTTATAATCCAACTCACTCATTGCTCTATCAAAAGTATTCGTAATACTATCTTCAGAAACATGGATATCTATCTTGCCTTCTTTTTGTTGAATAGCATCAAAAAGAATACGCAAATCTTTTCGTTGATGATGAATATCACGCTCTTCTTTCGTAGAAGTAAGAGTAAAAAGAAATAAAGAAATTAATACAAAGGAAACGATGCGCATCTATCAACGCTCAATTTTTGAGGCTAATAAATAGGTCGCTGCCATACGAACAGCAACTCCATTTTCGACCTGATCTAAAATGATCGATTGCTTGCTATCTGCAACATCACTCGTAATTTCTACTCCACGATTAATTGGCCCCGGATGCATTACAACAATCTCTTTATCCAACGAATTTAATAGTTCTTTATTCAATCCATACTGCATTGAATACTCACGTAAAGATGGGAAATACTTAATATCTTGACGCTCCAATTGAATACGTAACATATTTGCTACATCACACCATTCCAATGCTTTGCGTAAGTTATTTTCAACCTTTACTCCAAGTTCTTGAATATATTTAGGAATCAACGTAGTTGGTCCGCAAACCATCACCTCTGCACCTAATTTTTGCAAACAATAAATATTAGAAAGGGCAACACGTGAGTGTAAGATATCCCCTACGATAACCACTTTTTTTCCAGCAACATCGCCTAATCGCTCTCTAATTGAATAAGCATCTAACAAGGCTTGTGTTGGGTGTTCGTGTGTACCATCACCAGCATTAATAATTTTTGCTTTCACTTTGGTCGACAAGAATTTTGCAGCTCCTGGATTTGGATGACGCATCACCACCATATCTACCTTCATAGATAAGATATTGTTTACGGTATCAATAAGTGTTTCACCTTTCTTCACAGAACTTGATGAAGCACTGAAGTTGATAACATCGGCAGACAAACGCTTTTGTGCTAACTCAAACGATAAACGTGTACGCGTAGAATTCTCAAAAAATAAATTCGCAATGGTAATATCACGAAGTGAAGGAACCTTTTTAATTGGTCGATTAATAATCTCCTTAAAACTATCAGCCGTTTTGAAAATCAACTGAATATCCTT
>CANGHE010000067.1 GCA_947453545.1 Flavobacteriia bacterium | reverse complement strand
TCAACGATTAAGTTGTTTTTTCCTTGTGCAACAACTTTAAACAAACCTGGTTTACCAGAAATAGCAATAATACCTGTTAAATTCATTCGATCTAATTTATTTGTTCAAAAATACGTAAATATTGAAATTAGCCAATTAATTTTTAATTAATTTAATAGTTTGAAGGTTATTTCTTTGTTTTATTGTTAAAATATAAACTCCTGTTGTGAGATTTTCAACCTCATACTCATTCAATTGGGTTGTTTTATAGCTTAGTTCATTGCCAAGTATATCATAAAGGTGTATTTCTGAATTGATTTCTATTCCATCAATTTTAAAACGTGATGCAGTAATTGGATTTGGATATACTTGAATTGATTCTAATATTTGATTTTGGATTAATAAATTCGAATTGTAATACACAGATGATGAGATACATCCATTTACATTCACACTTACCATAAATTGTCCATTTTCTGTTATTTTAAGGGATTGAAGCGTATCTTGTTTTTGGTGAATCCCGTTGATGTACCAAGAGTAATTATTTGCAATACTTGAAGTTAATACAGAGTCCTTTTGTATTATAGTAGGGGTAGGAGGAAAGTCATGTTTTGTAATCAAAATAGCTGCTGTATCTGAACAACCATTTGAATTTGATCCTGTCACAGTGTATTTTCCTGCTTGATAGATTGAATTAGTATCGGTATTTATACTATTTCCACCGTCCCAAAGATAGGTAAGAGCACCAGATGATTTTAAAAACACTGGTGTTCCTGCACAAGATATACTATGTGAACCAAAAACATCTATTGCAACATTTGGTTTGATTGTATCTAACATTATATAAATGCTGTCTTTACCTATACAACCATTAGAATCTGTTCCGCTTACGACTATAATTCCACCATCTGAAACTATGTTGGAACTATTATTTTTACTATTTCCTTTGCTCCAAAGATAATTAGTTGCTCCTTTAGCTGAAAGAGATATAGTAGGGGTTTTACATGAAATAGTTTGAGAATTTGAATTATTAATTATCTCTATAACAGGGAGGGTTAGATTTGGTTTTAAATGTAATGTGTCTGATGAAATACAATTTCTTTGATCTTTCGTTGTGAAAAAGTAAGTTCCAGGTGTAGATGTAATTTTCGTAGTGGTTTGAGTACCATCATTCCAACTGATAGAACTAATAGGTTGACTACCAGTTATAGTGAAATTTGCTGGTTTATTGCATGTAATTGCTGTATCACCAATAATAGAAAAAGAATTATTAGTTAATAATAAGGTTGCCAAAGCATTTACAACACCATTTCCATATGCATAATTAGGAAGAGAACCTGTAAATTGATTTACTTGAGCTGCTTTTAACAAATCGTTTTTAAAGTCATTGTAACTTGCTTTAGAACATTTTTCCAAGTACAGTGCTGCTATACCAGCAACTAACGGGGATGCCATAGATGTTCCTCCATTTACTGCATGCTTACCAAGTGCATCTATTTTAGCATTATTAGCGCTATTGGATAAATAATATAATGGTGCTGGAGCAAATGTATAGTTTCCTGAAGCTACAATATCTGGCTTAAGAACACCTTTTCTGTTTGGACCTTTAGAGGATGACATCCCTAATTCACCTTTTCTGTATGGAGAGGTAAAAATAGATCCGTTCTTATCTTTGTAACTTTTTCTATTATTAATATTTCCAACTGTAATTACTTTTTCAGAGGAAATAAAAGAAGAATAAAGAGATTGTAATGTGTCTGCAAGGTGATAATATTGAATCGCGGGAAGAGTTTGTATACTAGGAATTGAAGTTACGAAATCGTTGTATGTTTTTGATCCACTTTTATTTAGGCTGCCACTCCAAGCATCATAACTTCCCTTTCCTGTAGTCGTGAATTGGTAATTGTAATTTATTGAATCAATGCTTGTAAGGACTAATTCTAGTCTTATCACATGGTTTATAGTGGTGGGATAATAATCTACATAAGCAAGTTTTTTTCCAGACAAACTAAAAAGAGTGTCTCTATATGAATTTGGATCTTTGAGTGAAATTTCTTGCCAAGTTCTAAATGGTGTCCGACCACGGAATGAATAGTTTCCATTAGGTAGGTTAGCTCCAACAGAAACTTTTACATTAGCAAAATCGATAGAGTCAGCCCAAGTGTCTACATAAATAGAATTTGCTCCAGCAATTCCATTTGCTGCGCTTTTCACCCAGTAAAAAGAGGTGTCAGTATCTACTATGCCATGAACATGATAAGGTCCACTGTCGCCTGAATTTCCTGCAGCTGCAACAATTATTCTACCTGTTTTTTCATCCAAAAGTGTCTCCATTTTTTCTGATGCCGGATCTGTTCCATCGTGTGAACCAAATTGAGTTCCTGCACTTATATTGATTACGCATGGAAGACCTAAGCTGTCAGCAACTTTGAAAATATAGTCGCAAGCATCTGCTACTGTTAGTGTCCAATTTTTGGCAGATAAATTAGATTCTACCATAATTATAGTTGCGTCTGGAGCCATTCCTTTGTTGTGGCCATTCGCTTTTCCATTTCCTGCTGCTATGCCTGTAACATTTGTTCCGTGCCCAACATCATCTTTAGTTGTTGCAATGCCTTTATCCATATCATTGTTTGTCCATAGTTCTCCATAGTTATAAGGTTTTGGAGAAGAAGGAGTTTGTGTTTTTTTTGTTTGATCCCAATAGCGATATACACGAGTATGCCCATTCGCATCTAAAAAATCAGGGTGTTTATAATCTACTCCAGTATCTATGACACCAATCACCACATTGTTTCCTGTGTAAGGTGTTGGTAGTCCGTTTGTTCCGTTTTGAACTTCATAAACGTGGTGAGTTAATTTTGATGTATCACTTAAGATTTCTGGTATTCCATTCTCACGGTAGATTAATTTTTTTGTTGTTGAGTTAATAAGTGATTCGTATAAATTGGTTGGTATCGATACGTAATACCAATTTTTAGTTTCGTATTTTACTTCGATTTTATTGTCTTCAATGTATTTTTTTGATTCATTATTTTTTTTGAAGCTAGTAACCGTATAGGGGACGTGGTTTTCGTTGTCTAGAACAATTACATTAGGTCTAGTAGCGTTTTGAGAAAATAGTTGGCTTTTGTTTAAATAAAAAAAACAAGCGAGTAAAATGGGAGTAACGAATTTGATTTTTAACATATTAAAATCTAAGAATGTAAAACGTAAATCTATTAAAAATAGTGATAACACAGTTTCTACACCTAATATTTCTGATTTTTTAGCAAACATTTAAATAATAGGTTTTCATTTGTATCTAATTGCAGCTTTTTTTGCGTATTTATAGGTGTATAAATCGTAATTTTTATGATATTTGTTATTTAGCTTAATTTGCATTTATATTTCTAACTTATGAAAGGTTTTTTATTTGCTTTGTGTTGTGTGTTTGTCTCGTTTTGGGGTACATCACAATTGACTGATGCAAAAAAAACAGAGTTTAATAAACTGGTACGTGACGCTGATTTATTATTCTCTCAAAATAAATTTCTAGATGCTAAAAAAGCATATGAGTCAGCTTTGGTTGTAAATCCTTTAGATTCTTATGCATCTAAGCAACTTGAGAAATGTGTTGCTAATGAAAAATTAAAGGGGAAGGAAGAGGAGAATAAAAGTTATCAGAAAATTATTAATAAAGGAGATGAAAAGTTCGGAAATGCTGACTATCAAGGAGCAAAAAATCTTTATGAAAGGGCGTTAGAGTTTAAACCAAATGATCCATATCCGAAACAAAAATTAAAAGAAATTGAAGATTTACTTAATCCAAAAACAGCAGCTAAAACCGCTCCACTTCCAGATTTAGGTCAAGCTTCAGAAATGTCCATTGCAGATGCACAAAAAGCATTGAAAGCGGCTGAATTGGAACGAAAAAATAAACAGAATACGAACTTAGAATCTAAAGGCAAAAAATTAACTGATGAAGAAACAGAATTAGCAGCTAATAGATTGAAAGAAATGCAGGCTTCTACTGTTTCAATAAAAGAAGTTGAAAAAAAAATAGAGTTTAATGTGTTGAATAATAAAGCTCAACAAGATACTTTAAATAATTATTTACAAGAGAAGGAACGAAACACAGAGGATATTGACGATAAGTATCATGCAATCCAAAACCAAAAAAACTTAACGAGTGCAACAGATTTAGATAAAACTAAATTACACAGAGATAGTTCATTAACTGAATCAAAAGAGATTGGATTTGTGAATGACAAGTTATTGTTTGACAAAAACAAAAAATCAACTGATAGCTTAGCATTGTATTCTCAAAAAGTGTACGATGAGCAAAGTAAGTCGCGTATCGAACTTTACAATTTTGCAGATAAACAAGAACGTACTGTAGTTGATAATAAAGAATCTCAACAAATTTTGGCAGAGTTAGTTACAAATACTAATGTGCAGATTCAGAAAAAAGACGATGAACTAACTGAAAATAAAACCAAAAATACAAATACATTACTTGAAAATGTTACTGTTATAACAGAAGATATAGACAAAAAAGTAGATAAAGATTCGAAAACTAGCGGTGAGAATATGAAGGGATTAGTTATATCAAAAGATAATTTCAATGGTACAAATGATTCACTATATGCTTCTCCAGAACAAAAGATATTGGAAAATAAAGGTCAATTTTTTAAGGTTGATGGAAAATCAATTGATAGTTTAACCAATCATTCAATTGCATTGAAAAATGACCAAACGGTTCAATTGCAAGCGATGGAGAGTGTAATTAAAACAGAAGAGTACAATATTGAAAACGAACGACTTGAAAACAGAAATAAATTACAAGAAGATCTGAAGAAGAAAAAACAAGATCATACGAATTTAGATGAAATTGGTCAACAAAAACAAGATAATACTGCTGAAGAATTAAAAAAAGCAGAACAAAAATCATTTGAGTTAGGAACAACTTCTCAATTAAAGGAAATTGATGAAAAATTTAATTCAAAAGATAAAATAAATACTTTAGAGACAAAAGTAGTGATGGGGAATTCAGAAAATAATGGAATTGCTTCTGAGAATGCCGCGTCAATTAGTAATGTAAATAATTCGTTGAATGGTTCAACGAGCATGGATTCGGAAAGACAGACAATCAAAAATTTAGAGTCTCGAGCTTTTCTCGAAAATATCGAGAAAAAATCGGTGAAATTTGATGAAAACGTTGCCAATTCAATTGGTTCTATGTATCCAGAAGGTGTTACTCAAGAATCCTTTAATAAAAATGATGAAGATGGTTTATTGGTCTCTGTGGTTACTCGTCGTATTGTAGTGAAAAACGGTTATGGTCAAATATACACTAGAACCCAAACTGCAGATACAATTACCTATTCTAAAAATGGGACACCTTCTACTGAATATATTTGGCAACGTGAGACGCAAGATGCGAAATTGAAGAAAAATTAATATGTCTTTTTCTACTAAAAACAAAATTCGATTAACAAAAACGGCAAACATTACTATGTTGCTGATTGCATTACTTATTACTTTGTATTATTGGACAAATAGTACATTGTTAGCAATGAAAAAAGTTCCATTGGCCTTGATGCTACTCGTACTGGCTTATGTAATTTTACATATGTTAAAACGTCGTTTAAATCAAAAACATCATTGGACCCATTGGATACATTATTTAGGTTTGACAGCTTTAATTTATCCTATCTTATTAGGAACTAATGAAAATATTGGCTCTCTAAATTTAATTACAGATATAGGTGTATTATTTTTAATCTTTCCTATCCTGCTCGAACTAAGAAAACAAAAATCAAACGAAGATCAAAAAATATGAATGTTCATTTTATTGCCATTGGTGGAAGTGCAATGCACAATTTAGCAATTGCTCTTAGTAGAAAAGGTATTAAGGTTACTGGTTCAGATGATGAAATATTCGAACCTTCTGCATCTCGTTTGAAAAAACAAGGAATTTATCCTGAAACTATTGGCTGGAACGAAGCTAATATTCATAACCAATTGGATGCAGTTATTTTAGGAATGCATGCTCGTGAAGATAACCCAGAGTTACTGAAGGCTAAAGCATTAGGTATTCAAGTGTTTTCTTATCCAGAATATTTATACGAACAAAGTAAAAATAAAAAACGCATTGTAATTGGTGGGAGTCATGGTAAAACTACCATAACTTCTATGTTGTTACATGTAGTATCCCAAATGCAATTAGATGTTGATTATATGGTAGGTGCACAATTGGAAGGTTACGACTGTATGGTTAAACTTTCTGAGTCAGCTCCATTTATGATATTAGAAGGAGATGAATATTTGAGTTCTCCAATTGATCGAAGACCAAAATTTCATTTGTATCAACCGCATGTTGCTTTATTGAGTGGGATAGCTTGGGATCATATCAATGTATTTCCAACTTTTGAAAATTACGTAGAACAATTTGAAATCTTTTGTAAATGCATTGAACCGAATGGGGTGTTAGTATATAATACTGAAGATAACGAGGTAAATAAATTAGGGGAAAAATTTAAGGATAGTTTACGAACTAAACCATATAAAACTCCAAACTATGAAGTTACAGCTACAGGTACTAAAGTTACGTATAATGGGAAAGTGTATGACTTGAAAATTTTCGGTTCACACAATTTACAAAATATGATAGGCGCCATGTATTTGGCAGAAGAGATGGGGATTACAAATGATGACTTTTTAAATGCAATGGGTACATTTACTGGTGCTGGAAAAAGATTGCAAAAAGTGGTAGAAAGCGATGATTTTGTAATGTTTAAAGATTTTGCACATTCTCCATCAAAGTTAAAAGCGACAACGAAAGCTGTGAAAGAGCAATATGTTGACCGTAAAGTAATTGCATGTATGGAATTACACACCTTCTCTTCCTTAAAAAAAGAGTTCTTACCACAATACAAAGACACAATGCAATTTGCGGATGAAGCAATAGTATATTTCAATCATGATGTGGTCAAACATAAGAAACTAGAGCCAATTACTAAAGAAATGGTTTCTGATGCTTTTGGAGGTGGTGTCAATGTGATGGATCAAACAAATGATGTACTTGATTTTATAAAATCACAAACGCATAAAAATGAAGTACTGTTGATGATGAGTTCAGGTACGTTTGATGGAATTGATTATGAAAAATTGGGAAATGAATTAGTTCTATAGTGAAAGAAAAAATAATTTATGTTGCTCCGCATCTTTCATCGTTTGTTATGGAAGATATAACCATTTTGAATGAAGATTATGTTGTTGTACCCAATATATTAAACTGGTCCAATAAAAAAATAGTGCCAATATTATTTTTTAAACAAGCATTTTTTTTATTAAAAAGAATAAATACCTATGAAATTGTTGTTATTTCATTTGGTGGATATTGGTCTCTTATTCCAGTAATTTTAGGTAAAGTTTTTAAAAAAAAGACATATATTATATTGAATGGAACAGATTGTTGTGCTTTACCATCTTTAAATTATGGGAATTTAAGAAAACCAATATTAAGGTTTATTACAAAGTATTCATATACTTATGCAACTAGGTTATTACCTGTTAGTGAATCACTAGTATATACTAAAAATAATTATTGTACAGAATTCAAAGATGAAGTATTTCAAGGATATAAAGCATTCTTAAAGGATATTTCTACGCCTTATACAGTTATTCCAAATGCAATAGATTCTAATTTTTGGAAAATTTCAAATTACAATGAAAGAAGTCAAATGACTTTTACGACAGTTTTTTCGGAAAGGCAGTTTCTTCTAAAAGGTGGAGATCTAATTGTTGAATTAGCAAAAAGACATCCTAATTGGACATTCAATATAGTTGGAACAAATGATGTTTGGGCTATCAATTTAACTAATGTTAAATTTCTTGGATATATAGACAGAACTAAGCTTTTAGAGGTATATAATAACTCTAAATATTATTTGCAATTATCAGTTTTTGAAGGTTTTGGCTGTTCTCTTTGTGAGGCAATTTTGAGTGGTTGTATTCCTATAGGATCGAATGTTAATGCAATACCTGAAATAATTAATAATGAAGATTTTATTTTGAAAAGAAGAAATATAGAGGACTTAGAAATAGTTATAGATAAAATTCAAAATTATAAGTTAAATTCTGATTTTAGACAACATATACTTGATTCATATAATTTAATTAAAAGAAAAGAAATGTTGATAAGTATGTTTAGATTAGATTAGATATCAATATTTCAAGTAACGAAATATTAAAATTCATTTTTTATTATTTATACAATAAAAAAAAACGTGAGGAACTCTCACGTTTTTTTATTGTTTGATAGACTATTATTGTAAAATAATCTTTTTTGTCTCAATTACTGTAGAATTTACATCTAGAATATTTATTATATATGTTCCTTTTGTAACTATTTTATCTAATGGTATAAGATTAGTGGAAGATTTTATTTTATCCATATACAATGAACGTCCATCTAAATCTTTTAATTCAATTGTAAAATTAGTAAGTAATGAAAAATCTTTTGATTCAATAATTATATATTCTGATGTTGGATTTGGGTATATTTTTATTTCAGAACTAATGTATTTTTGATTTGCTAGAGTTAGTTTGAAATTAATAATCAAAGTGTCTTTATGCATATTGCCAATAGTATCATAAATTGTAACTTTTGTAGTATCAAATTTATTACAACCCAATGTATCGGAAACAATAAAATTTATTACACTTTTTGCTTTACATCCATTAATATCAATAATATTATAAGAAATTGTATTTTTACCAAGTTTACTTTTTGAAGGATAAAATTTATTGTTTTCAACTCCTAACCCTTCAAAAATACCACCTTGAGGTATCGCGGATAAATTAATTGAACTATCTGATATAAATAGATTATTAATTTTGTCAATTTGTACATTCGGAGTTTCAGCTATGGTAAACGTAACACTGTTACTTGTTGAAGTACAATTTTTATTTTTTATTACAACTAAATAATTTCCACCTTCATTTATCAAAATTGAAGAATTGAGTTCATTTGAAATTGTTTTACCATCCTTGTACCAATTATAAATGAACTCTTTGTTCTCAATAGTAGAAATTTTTAATTTTTCTCCTTTGCAAATTTTAGTACTAGAATAGATTAAATTAGCTTGAGGAATGTTACAATTTGATGTATCATTACCAACAGTATAACAGATATTCAATTTTGGAGATTTATTTATATCTCCATTTTCTGAAGAACAAAATAATAATCCATTGGAAGGTTGTTCGTCTTTGAGTCTTAATTTTAGACCAAAATTGTTATTTAGATTAATATTTTTAATTAAATCTGTAATGTTAATATTTAAATAATTTTGTGTTGGAGAAACACTATTTGGCAATAAAACTCTGTTTGAATCAATACTTTTGGGTTGATTGTTCCAGGTAACTGTACTATCATTCCAATTTTCAATAATTCTTTCAATAAATGATTCATTGTTACTACCGAAATGTCCTGGTAATCCATTTATAGGGCCTAATGCATATAAATCAATAGTAGCATTTGTTATTTGTGCCCCTTTTGGAAGTTTAGATAAATCAAAATAAATTAATGCTCTATTTACATTTAAATTATTTTGGCTATCATTTAGGGAATATGCAGCATTTTGTATTGCTGTTCTGTAGTTGTTATCCTGTGTATTATAGTTTTCATGATATCCAATTGCAGCATCTTTTGCTGTTACAGTAGTGTAACAACCTTCAAAATACTCAATATCAAGTGAAGGTATTTTTTGTGAATTTCCATTATCAATTGATGCAAAGAAAAGTGCATTGTTTAATACTTCTTTATAAAGTTGAATTTTAATTCCAAAATTTAAAGAATCCTTTATGTCGTTAAATAAATTAGTAACATCTATATTTAAATAATCTTCGTCATAACTATTAGATTGAGCTAGGTTCACTTGATTTTTAGTACTTATTTTAGGTTGATTATCCCAAGTTACTGTACTATCATTCCAATTTTCAATAACTCTACTTATTATTGCATTATTGTTATTTCCTGAATGACCTGGTACACCTCCGTCATGACCTAAAGCATATAGATTCAACTTTACAGATTTTATTATTGCATTTTTAGGTAATTGTGATAAATCAAAATGAATCAATGACCTGTTCACATTCAATCCACCTAGATTTCCAGGTAAAACGTAAGCAGCATTTTGAATTGCTTTTTTATAATTTTTATTGTTTGTACCATAATTATCATGGTAACCAATTGCTGCATCGTAGTCAGCTGTAATTTTAATCTTACTTTGGGCGAAATAAAAGCCTGGTATAAGAAATAATAATAAAACGTGTAATTTTTTCATAAGTATTTTTTTGTAAAAATATATTTTTTTTAATATATATCTATAGGTATTTGTACCTGATTTTATTCTGCTCTAAATATGTAATTTCCCCAATTTGTATCAATTTTTTGGATAGGAATAGTTCTACCTCTAAAAATTTTGTTGGGCTTATAACCAAAACCAGAAAGAAATGAAATCATGGCTTTTGCAGAGTATCCAGCAGAGGTAAACGTTTCATCATTTATTTCAATTAAAATTTCAGGTTTAAATTTTAAAATTGTTTTTGTCATACCCTTAAGCGCGAATAATTCAGCACCTTCAATATCAATTTTTATAAAATCCAATCTTTCCAATTTATCATAAAAAAGATTATCAAAAACTTCAAGTTGAACAGTGTCTTCTAATACATTTCGTTCATCTGTTTTGTATAAAGTTGATAAACCTTCATGATTACCATGATGGAGATTAGTGTTGTTTGATGTGTAAATCGGTAATTCACCTTTAATATCAGATAATCCAAAATTAAAAGGTTGTATATTATTAAAATTATTAAGTTCTTTATTGAATACTAAAGACTTAAATTGTTTACTAACAGGTTCGAAACTAAACACTTTTCCTTTATTCAATTTTGAAGCAGCGAATAAAGAAAATTCACCTTGATTTGCACCAATATCAATAAAATTCATTTCAGGTTTTAAATACTTATTTAAGTAAGCTACCTCAGTAATGTGGTGGAATCCAGACCAATATATGCTTCCGCCCATGTAGTTATATGGATTGATTTGCATTTTTAGTTTCCCTAAACAATCAGATATAACTTTTTCTGTATTTATATTAGTTGAAAAAGTTAAATATGATTTTTTTCTAAGTTTCCTAGATAAACGAACAAAGACCATACCTAATAAATAGGTACGGTCTTTAAAAATTAATTTTGAAATTAATTTTCTTAATATTAATGGGATTAATTTATTCAAACTTTTATTATTAAACCCTTCCAGGGTAAACTTTCAATGCTTCTTCTAATACTTTTACTGCTTTGTGTAAAGAATCTTGTTTCAATACATAAGCAATACGAGCTTCTTGTGTTCCAGATCCAGGAGTAGAGTAGAATCCACTTGCAGGAGCCATCATAACAGTTGCACCTTCATATTCGAAATCTTCCAATAACCATTGACAGAATTTTTCAGCACTATCAACTGGGAATTTAGCTACACAATAGAAAGCTCCACTTGGTTTTGGACAAAAAACACCTGGAATGCTATTCAATCCATCTACCATGATGTTTCTACGCGTAACATATTCAGCTACAACATCATCAAAATAAGACTGAGGAGTGTTTAAAGCAGCTTCAGAAGCGATTTGATCTATCGTTGGAGGAGATAAACGTGCTTGACCGAATTTCAATGCAGCGGCAATTACTTCTTTGTTTTTTGAGATTAATGCACCAATACGAGCTCCACACATAGAGTAACGTTTTGATACAGAATCAATCATAATAACATTGTTTTCAATACCTTCCAAGTTCATTGTAGAAAAAGGAACTGCTCCATCATAGCAAAACTCACGGTATACTTCGTCAGCAAATAAGAACAAATCATGTTTTTTAACAATATCACGTAATTTTTCTAATTCTTCTTTTGAATACAAGTAACCAGTTGGATTACCAGGATTACAAATTAATATTGCACGCGTTTTAGAAGTGATTTTTTTCTCGAATTCCTCAACTGGAGGTAAAGCAAAACCAGATTCTATTGAAGAAGCAACTGGAACTACATTCAATCCTGCTGTTACAGCAAAACCATTGTAATTTGCATAAAATGGTTCAGGGATAATAACTTCATCACCTGGATCACACGTAGTCATGAATCCAAAAATAAGAGCTTCAGATCCACCAGTCGTGATAATAATATCTTCAGAATTTACAGGAATTCCTGTTTTTTGGTAGTATGCTGCAAGTCCATTTCTGTATGATTCAAAACCTGCAGAGTGACTATACTCAATTACTTTGTGGTCAAAATTTTTGATAGCATTTAATGCTACTTCAGGAGTTTCAATATCTGGTTGTCCGATATTTAAGTGGTAAACCACTTTTCCTTTTTTCTTTGCTGCATCTGCGTAAGGAACCAATTTACGAATTGGTGAAGCAGGCATATCAATTGCTTTTTGTGCTATTTTAGGCATATTCAAAATTTTACAAGACAAATTTAATTAAATCTTCTATTTATGATTGCTTAAGGTGATAAAATCTTATCTGAATGCTTATTCAGTTGAAATTGTGATTGAATTATTAAAGCTATTTAAGTGTGAAAATTGTGTATTTGTAATTTATATTTGTAATATATTCTATCTATACTATGATTCGCTTCTTTCTATTGTTTTCAGTATTAATTTCTGTCTTTGGATTTTCTCAAACGAATAAGAAGCAAGCTAAAAAGGTTGAGATTAACAAAGTTAAGCCTATTCCAAAACCAAAAGGAATGGAGCATTTAGTTGATATACAAGAGATTGATCCTACCCTTAAAATTGATGTAAAATATGCTACTACGGATAATTTTATGGGTAAAATATTATATTTCAATATTGAAAGAATCTATTTACAAAAAGAGGTCGCTCTTCGTTTAGCGAAAAGTCAAGCATTTCTAAAAAAAACACATCCTAAATATAGTTTATTGGTTTACGATGGGGTAAGACCTTTATCGGTACAGCAAGCCATGTGGGACTCATTGGATTCTCTGCCACCTGTTCAACGAGGGAAATTTGTTTCCAATCCAGCTAACGGAAGTGTACATAATTATGCAGCAGCCGTTGATGTAACCATCTGTGATCAATTTGGTAAACCCTTAGATATGGGGGCAGGGTATGATGATATCCGAGAAATTGCTTATCCATCCTTGGAAGCCAAATTTTTAGCAGAAGGTAAATTGACAAAAAAACAAGTAGCCAATCGTAAATTACTACGACGAGTAATGGAGTCTCAACAATTTAAAAACATTCCTTCAGAATGGTGGCACTTTAATGCCTTTCCACGAAAGATTGTAAAGACAAAATATAAAATTATACCATAGAGGTAGAATACTTTTAAGCAAACGTTCATTTCAGTATTTATTTTTTTATATTCGCATAATTAAGACTGCTTACTATGTTAGAACAAACACTAAATTTCAAAATAACACAAGCGCAAGAATCTAAAATTTCTCAAGTAGATTGGGAAAATATTCCGTTTGGTAGACATTTTTCTGATCACATGCTTGTGATGGAATACCGTGATGGTGAGTGGCAAGATCCGGAGATTACTCCATTTGGTTCTATTCCTTTTCATCCAGCAACTTCTGCTATTCATTATGGACAATCCATTTTTGAAGGGATGAAGGCTAACAAATCTCCTGAAGGAGAAGTGTTGATTTTTAGACCTGACATGAATGCAAAACGTTTTCAAGAATCATGTACTCGTATGGCTATGCCGATTATTCCAGAAAATTTATTCGTGGAATGTGTTCGTAAATTAGTTGACATTGATCGCGCTTGGATTCCAAATAAAGCTGGTTATTCTCTGTATATCAGACCATTTATGTTTTCAACAGATGAATTCGTTGGAATTCGTCCATCAGATACATACAAATTTATCATTTTTGC
>CANGHE010000066.1 GCA_947453545.1 Flavobacteriia bacterium | reverse complement strand
CTGCTTCAGCTGCTAAACGGTGAACAAAAATCTTTTGATCTTTTTGCACTTTAAACTGCTGCCCTGCTATCTCTACAATTGCGTACATATAGCTTGTTTTTTAATTTGAACGACAAAGATAGAAAAAAATTAAATGAAAAATAGATTCTTGCGTATTTATTCACGATTCTTTTAATTTATTTGAGTCGAAATTTAGTATTCAAGCGTATATTTGTTTGACTATATTATTGTTATGTTAACATCAAGACAAGTATTATTGCATTATTTGACTTTATTTGGGGTGCTAAGCTCCATTGTGCAAGTATTTGTTTTTTATTTCCTCACTTCTAATTTATGGTTATGTGGTGCTAGCATTTTTGCTACATTTTTGTTCATTATCATCAATATAACTAACGTAGGAAAAGGTCATGAGATTGCAAAGCTGGCATTTTTTTTCGTTGCACCAGTATCACTCGTGTTATGGTCTGTATTTTTACCTCAAGGTATTGGAGTTCCAGTGTTCTTTTTGTCTTTATCAGTAATCATGATCCGCCTATTTGAATACAATAAGGTTACTTCGATATATTTGCTATCTATTCTTTTTTGTGGAATAGGTGTGACTATAAGTTTAAATTATGAAGGCGATTTCATTGCATTTCATTTATTGAAAGCTGATGAATTGCGTACTGCCCGTTTAAGTATAATCATTAATTTATTATTAGTAATTTATACTATACATCATATTATTAAAGATGTACGCGTCGAAGATGCTTCTTTATTTGAATCCAAAGAAAAGCTGATGGCAATTTATAATAGTTTAACTGACGCTATGTTTTTTATTGATAAAAATGGGGTGGTAAAATGGTATAATGATAGTGCCAAACTTGAATTTGAGAATGCATTTGGTTTGGATATAAAGTCAGGAAAAGCTTTTTTTTCGTTTGTTTCAGATGATTATTTGCCAAAATTTAATACAGCCTTTAGTGATGCTTTAAAGGGTGTAATTGCGACCAATAATCATGTGTATATCAAGTCTAATTTACAAAAGTTGTATTTTGAATATTTGTATGTACCAGTTTTTGATGTAAACCATAGTATAATTGGTGTTTCACTTTCAATTAAAAACATTACAAGGAGAAGTATTATTGAAAATGAGTTATCACAGCAAAAATTTATGTTGGAAGAGGTGTATAACCAATCTCCAGATGCATTATTTTTAGTGAGTGCGAAAACTCAAAAGGTAATATCTTATAATGAAACAGCATTGCGATTATTTCATTTGGATAAAGAATCCGCTTTTATTTCATATAAACAATTGTTTGAGGTTGAGAATAAAGTAGATTTTTGGAATCAAATAGAACAAAATTTATCCTCTAATGGTCACGATACTTTTGAGGCAAATTGCAAAACAGAAGATGGTACACAATTTATTGGGGGAACCTACCTTAAATTGTTTGATGTAAATAATGTAAGCCATTTATTAATTCGAATTTCTGATATTACAGATAAAGTAAAACAACGTGAATATAAATTAGCGTTATTAGAAATGAAGCGTCAACATACGGAAAACATGCTTCGTCAGAAGAATCTAGGGATGTTAGTTCATGGACAAGAATTGGAAAGACAACGTATTTCTAAGGAATTACATGATGGTATTGGACAAATGTTAACAGCAATTCGTTTGCAAGTTTCTTCAATGGATTCAAATGATATTGAAAACGATAGAAAGTTAGCGAATGAAATGATTGATAGTACCATTACGGAGGTAAAACGAATTTCCTATAATTTAATGCCAAGTGCTATTGTTGATTTAGGATTAATCCCTGCGTTAGAAAGTATGTTTGCTAAAGTTCCTGCAACAATTGAAGTCATTTTTGATTATGATCATTTTGTTATAGAAATAGGTCTATCTAAAAAACAAGAGATAGCAATCTATCGTATCATTCAAGAGGCATTGAATAATACGTTAAAATATTCCGAAGCTACGTTAGTTAACATAGGTATAAAGTTCCAAAATGTCGATTATCTAGCTGTAAATTATAAGGATAACGGAAAAGGTTTCCCTATTGATAATAATTTAGCTAATTTTGGTTTACAATCTTTAGGGAATGGCTTGCTAAACATGCGCGAAAGGGCTGAGATGATTGGAGCTACTTTTTCGATACAAAGTAAAGTCTATGAAGGGATGACAATAAGTGTACTTATACCTATAAACAATATAGAAATAGATGGACAAGATTAAAATTGCTTTGGTAGATGACCATGTTATGGTAACGAAAGGATTTAGGAATCTGTTATCGAAGAAAGCTAAATTTGAAATTGTTGGTGAAGCCTCCAATGCTGAGGAAGCAAAAGATCTGGTTCATGATATGCATCCAGATGTTGTTTTGATGGATATAAATATGCCTGGTGATACGGGTATAACATGTACGAAAGATATTAAAAAATCTTCCCCTAAGACAAAGGTGATTATGCTGACTATGCATCATGAAGAACAGTATATACATAAAGCATTAGCTGCAGGAGCAGATGGATATGTATTAAAGAATAGTGATGTTACTGAATTAATAGAAGCAATTGAAACCGTTCACCAGGGAAATGATTTTTTTAGTAGCACAATTTCTAAAGCTGCGATAGAAGAAATTAAAAGAAAGGTGGCTAATTTAGAAGAGCATTTTTCTAGAGAATTGACTAAACGAGAAATTCAAATTATCCGCGCTATATCAGAGGGTCTTAATAATAAGCAAATTTCTGAACGACTGTACATTAGTGATAGAACAGTTAATACGCACAGAACCAATATTATGCAAAAAATGAATGTTAAAAATTCTGTTGAATTGGTTGTAAAAGCAATGCGTGAAAAGTTAATCTAATAATCATTACGTCTTGTTACTTATAAGTAGTCATATCTGTAAGTAATTTTTAGTATTGTAGATTACAAGTGACATAAATACATTTGTAAGTCTATTAACTTATTGATATGAACGTACTTTCATTCTGGAGGAATCTCTCCATAAAAAAGAAATTGGTGGTAGTATTACTATCTGTTCCGATTATTCTTTCACTTACTCAACTTATTAATACAGGACGAAAAGTCGTTGAAGGATATAATAAACCTAACGAAGTTTTGGCTGAACGGACATCTGAGAATGTGTTGGATAAAATTGATCGCAATTTTTACGAACGATTTGGGGATGTGCAAGCATTTGCGTACAATCAATTAGCGAAAAAAGCAGCATTAAAGAGCACTCTACCGATTGCTGAAAAAGTGTCTTATCAGGATGTACAGGATTTTATGAATACGATGGTTTCTTACTATGTGTTGTACGATATGATGATGATCTGTGATGCAAAAGGGAATGTACAGATGGTGAATACGAAAGATAAGTTAGGGAATACTTTGTATCCACAATCAATTATAGGAAAGAATTATTCCCATACTGATTGGTTTCGTGCGTGTATGCAACCGGGTGGACCAGAAGGTGGTGCTTGGTATTCAGATTTTATGGTCAATCATACGGTTAAGTCGTTTTGTCATAATCAAGGCTATGGAATGGCATTTGCAGCACCTATCAAAGATGTCTCTGGAAAAAAAATAGGTGTTTGGTTCAATTTCGCAAATTGGTCTGAAGTGACACAAAGTATTCGTAAAGAAACTGAGAAGAAATTGAAAGAATCAGAACCCAATGCATCCATAATAATTACAGATGCTTCTAATCGTGTTATAGATGCGGATGATAGTCGTTTGTTGGAATCAAATTATCTACTGAATGAAAGTGTGCTTGCTTCAGGTAAATCTTTAGTACAAACAGGAAGTCAAGCGGTAAGCTTAGACAATACTATACAATTTTGGGACGAAAGTAAGGGAGCTTATACCTATAAGGGGAAAAGATGGAAGGCAGTAACGATTATTCCTAAAACGAATTTGACAGTTGCAACTTTCTTTTCAAAAGATTTGATTGGTGTAGTTATATTGATTGTTATTATGATGGCAATCGCAATTGTGTTTTCCTTATTATTTGCTAATACAATTACTAAGCGTATTGATGAAACAGCAGAAGTATTAGAAAAATTAGGTACAGGTGAATTAGTGGCTATGAAGGCCGCTTCAAAATCGAATGATGAGATAGGACACATTATGCGTTCAGTGGGGGAATTGTCGAATAACTTGTCTCGCACAGCTTCATTCTCTGAAAATATCGGACAAGGAAATTTGGATGCGGAATTTGAACCACTTAGTACGAAGGATGTATTAGGCAATTCATTATTGACAATGCGTACTAATTTGAAACAGGTGAAAGAAGAAGAAACAAAACGTAATTGGGTAGTTGAGGGATTGGCTAAGTTTACTATGTTTACACGTGATACTTCAGATGTAGATGCGTTTTACAATACTATATTATCTAATCTAATACGTTATATCGGTGCGAATCAAGGGTATTTGTATGTTGTTTCAGATGAAAATCCTGATAATATATTTATGGAAGCAAAGGCGGTTTATGCCTATGGTAAGCAACGTTATTTAGAAGAAAAGCAATACATAAAATACAAACAAGGCTTGGTAGGTCAAGCGTGGTTTGATAAAGAACCTTTATATTTTACTGAAATTCCGCAAGATTTTGTGAATATTACTTCAGGTATGGGTGAAGCTACTCCACGTTGCATTTTTATTGTACCATTAAAAGTAAATGATGACGTATATGGTGCGATAGAGATTGCTTCATTTGAAGAATTGACTGAAGAGAAAGTAGAGTTTATTACAAAGCTTTCTGAAACTATCGCAAGTACAGTTTCGACAGTAAAAATTAATGAACGTACGAAAGAATTGTTGTCTCACTCTCAACAACAAACGGAAGAAATGCGTGCTCAAGAGGAAGAGATTCGTCAAAATATGGAGGAGATGCGAGCAACTCAAGCTGAAATGGAGCGTGTTCAGCGAAGTATGGCTATTGAAAAACAACGCATTGAAGAAGAATTTAAAGCGCAGTTAAATATTATCAATAGTATTGCAATTGTTTCAAAAACAGATATTCAAGGGAATATTACGTATGTGAATGATGAGTTTTGTAAATGGGCAAAATATACACGTGAAGAGGTAATGGGTAAAAATCACAGAATATTAAGGCATGAGGATATGCCTGCAGAAGCATTTGAAGATCTATGGAAAACAATATCTTCAGGTAATATTTGGCGTGGTGAAGTGAAAAATAAAGCGAAAGATGGGTCATTCTATTGGGTAGATGCTATTATTGCACCTGTATTGGATAGTCAAGGAAAACCTAAAGAATATATAGCACAACGATTCGTAATCAATGAACAAAAAGAACGAGAGCAAAAATTAAAAGAGTTATTAGAAAACCAAAGTAAGACTGAAGAATAAGCTGTCTCATAGAATAAAAAAACCGACAATCACTTGTCGGTTTTTTTTTGTGCAATTAATTATTACTTACTAATCAACTCAAACAAGGGGTTTAAGTTTGGAGAGATAATAATATCTATCCTTCTGTTTTTAGCTTTGTCTGATGGGTCAAGTGGATGATATTCAGACCTTCCTGCTGCCATTAATATCGATGGGTTTATAATCGTATTTGCTGTCATTATTTCGACTACGGACGTAGCACGAAGTACAGACAATTCCCAGTTGTTTTTCGGATGATTTGGACTTGTAAGTTTATCAGAATCTGTATGACCTTCTACAATCACTTCAAGTTCTTTTTCGTTTTCTAATACCTTAGCTAAATCTATGATTGCTTTTTTACCTTCTGCTTCAACGAAAGTACTTCCCGTTTTGAAAAGTAATTTAGCTTCCAAACTTACATAGATTTTACCATTACGTTCCTCTACAGATAAACCGCGGTTCTTGTAACTTAATAATGCATCGGCAATTTTTTTCTTCAACAGTTTTACTGCCTCATCTTTACGTTGAATCATTTCTTCCAATTCGCTAACACGTTTTTCACGTTCGATAAGTAATTTTTGTTTTTGATAAAGCTCCTCTTCTAATTCTTTTAACTCATCTTGTTTTCGTTGTAATTCGATACTTTTTGAATCCATTTCTGCCTGCATACTTCCGGCACTTTTAGCGACGGTTGCTCTATCGTGTTCAATGCGTTTTTCGTAAAACATATTTTGATCGACCATTTTTTGATATTGCGTTTTCATCAAACGTAAGCGTTCACCCAAGTCAGTTGTGTCTTGTTTTAGCTTAGTAGCATCGTTTACAAGCAAGTTATATTGTGATTCTAATTCATTAGCTTTATGTTCGTATGAAATAGCTTTGTCTCTAATTCCATTTAATTCTTCTTCGCATAAATGCGCTTTTTCAGCTACATCATTATATTTTTTTAGTGGAACACATGAGATAGCAAACATACCGACAGCTATAAATAACAAGAATTTCACTTTCATATAAATTTAAATTTGGTGATTAGTTGGAAATTTGGTTTTTAACAAGTCTAAACCAAAAGCAAATATCGTTATTAGTAGGGGAGGGGAATCTTATATTAAGAGAAGTTTTAAACAGCCTTTTTTTAATTTAAAAAAGAGGGCAGGAAAGTTTACTTACATCTTTGTTTTTGAATGTGATGTATTGTAATCCTATTTCATGAGTGAATAAATAATTTGTATTGAGTTTATTAGTAATAATGTCTGCAGAATATCCAATAGCAAATTGTTCTTTTATTTTCACTTGAAACATAGCAACAAAAGATTCATTATTTCGTAGACCAATTCCAATTTTGAATTTATTGGAAAAATCAACGTATGTGTTTAAATCAATACTCATTGGGGAGTTTAATGTTTTTTTAATCATTACGTTAGGTATGATTGAAATGTTGTTTGGGATTAACCATTTAATGCCTCCAGTTAACGTGATATTCGTTCGAAAGCGTGATTCAATTCCTACGTTTTTCCATATTGAATTAGTTAATTGATCGATGCACATACTTGCATAATGATTTTCACCATTCCACCAAACACCAATATTTGCATTTGGCGAATATACCGTTGCGCCTTTTTGTGTAGCTGGATCAGGGATTAATGTTAATAATGTTGTATTGTCAAAAGAAAATTGTCTTAGACCTAACCCCATACCAAGTGAAAGTCTTTTATTTTCAGTGAAATTGAAATGAAAAGCATAACTAAACCCTAATTGCATTGTAGTAAGTGGACCAATATAATCATTTTCAAATTTTACTCCAATTCCGTGTCTAGGTGTAAAATATTCAGTTCTTTTTGTTGGTAATTGAGAAGTATAAGTTATACAGTTGCTTTGTGGGGCACCCTTAAATCCAGCCCATTGAAGCCTGCTTAATCCCTTTAATTCTGAGTAAGGTTTAATCCCAGATATTGCAGGATTATAAGATAATGGATTCCACATCCATTGGGAGTATTGGGGATTTTGCTGTGCTTTGAGTGGTAAATGAATACCAATTAAAAAGGAAATCAATAATAATTTTTTCATCGTATTATTGTTACAGTTCCTTTTAATGGTTCTTTTACATACGAATCTCTAAGATTTATTACATAAAAATATACCCCTTCATCTAAAGTATTTCCATTATAACTTCCATTCCATGCTTTTTTAAAGGAATAACCTGTAGTTTCAAAAACAGGCTGCCCCCATCTTGAAAACACTTTTATTTCACAGTTTGGAAAGTCTTCTAAAAATGGAATATCCCAAGTGTCGTTTATATTATCACCATTTGGTGAAAATGCATTCGGTGGACTTAAATTTTTTGTTTTAACAGTAATTTTAACTTGGTCTGATTGCGTACAATTATTTTTTGATGCACTTAGAGTAAAAGTAGTTGATGTTGTGATAGATATATTTGGTTTTAAACTTTTGTCGGATTCAAAATAGGTGTAGGGCATCCAAAAATAGCTATCAGCATCAACATCACCTTGAAGTTGATAGGGTGTGTTTTCAATAATTGTAGTGTCTTTTCCTGATGAAATTCGAAAAGAGAAAACGCTGAAAGGATTGCTAGTACTACTAATAGACACGTTACAAGTAGAAAAACATTCATTTTCTACACGAATTATGTCTCCATCATTTATACGTGCTGTTTCAATAAACGATGAATCTGACAATGCAAATAGAGTATCGTTTTTATACCATCGAAAAATAGATGAATCTTTACAATTTGATAAAATACTATTTATACGTACTGCTTCATCTTTACAAAGATTTGTTTTAATCGGGTTGATAGTAATACTTGGTATTTCTCGATTCACTGCTGTTCCAGTCATAAGAATATCCATTGAGGCTTCAGATGCATATAGGTCGCCAACTGAAATATTTCCATTAATTACTAAATAATATGATGTAAGTGGGAGTAATCCTAGAGCTGTTAAACCAAAACCATTAGATTTATTATTTTCACATGATCCGATAACCTTGTAAGAACTAGCATCACATGGTATAGTTGCTTGTATTAAAGCAGATTGTATGCTTGTAGATTGTTTTACTTTTTGTAAAAAAACAAGGTTAGAAATGTCTATTTGCACATCTCCACCTGAATCGTTGGTTGTAAATTTTAACCAAATAGAGTTTTTAGAGCTAAAACAAAGTGTTGATGCAAAGTCATCTTCACAATCCGTACATAGTGTTTTATTTGCATTTATATTATTTATAGACACTTTAACATTCGGGCAGATTTGTAAGGCTTGATTACAATTGTTGTAAGTTTCTTGGCAACGTAAATTTATCACTAATAGGCTGATAGTTAATAATATAAATATATGTTTGAAGTTTGGTTTTTTCACAAGGATGAATTTTATATCTCACTGTAATTTATATACGTAAAAATTAGACTTTTGTTATATTTTTAAACCAAGAGTTATTAAGTTTTTAGATTTCGATAGAACATTGTGTTTTTAAACGTATTTTTAACTTAATGTTTAAATAATATTCATTCATTATTTTTGCATTTCTTAGAGAAAGAAGTTTGGGTTATGGAATTAGTAAATCGTGAATTAAGTTGGCTTTCGTTCAATGAAAGGGTATTACAAGAAGCAATGGACGAAAATGTTCCTTTAGTAGAGCGTATGCGCTTTTTGGGGATTTATTCTAATAACATGGATGAATTTTTCCGTGTTCGTGTTGCGAATGTGAAACGTATAATTTCAATTAAAAAGAATACTGTACAAGGTTATAACGGTACAGCTTCTGAATTGCTAGAAGATATTCGTTCTGTAGTATTAAAGCAACAAGAAATGTTTGAGGCAACATACAAAGAGATTTTACAAGAACTTGAAACAATAAATATTTACCAACTAACAGAGAAAAACTTAAGTCATTCACAACGAGTAGAGGTTGCAAATTTTTTCCATGCTGATTTGAAACATGAAATAGTTCCTATCATCTTGGATGCTAAAAATCCCTTTCCTAAGTTGCGGGACAAGAATATTTATCTTGCAGTACGTTTAGAGAAAGAAAATTCGAAAAAAGTTATTTTCGCTTTAATACAAATTCCAACAACGTTTCCACGATTTTATCAAATGCAAGAAGGAAAAAGCTCTTACTTTATGCTAATTGATGATATCATTCGCTTGCATTTAGACTCTATCTTCACCATTTTTGATGTGAAAGATATGGAGGCATACACTTTCAAATTTACACGTGATGCAGAGTTAAACTTAGATGATGATTTGTCTGTTTCTTTCATCGAAAAGATGGAGCAGTCTTTGCAAAATAGGAAAAAGGGGGAACCAGTGCGTTTTGTGTATGATCATAAAATGCCAAATGATTTAAAGAATTATTTGCTAAAATCATTGAATTTGAAGTCAGGGATTAATGCTATTCCTGGTGGACGTTACCATAATTTTAAAGATTTTGCTGATTTCCCAGATTTTGGTAAAAAGGAATTAGTATATGCTAAATTGAAACCGCTTGATCACCCTGATTTATTGAATACGAAAAGTTATTTAGATATCTTTTCTAATAAAGATGTATTGCTACATTTTCCATACCAAAAGTTTGATTATGTGGTAGATACTATTCGTGAGGCGGCAATTGATCCAACAGTTAAATCGATAAAGATTAACGTGTACCGAGTCGCCCATAACTCACAGATTATGAATGCATTATTAAATGCAGTTAGCAATGGGAAAGAGGTGGTTGTTATTTTTGAGTTACAAGCACGATTTGACGAAGAAAATAACTTGTACTGGGCTGAACGTATGAAGGAACAAGGAGCTAAAGTAATTTACGGTATCCAAGGACTGAAAGTACATTCTAAATTATTGAAAATTGCGCGTGTAGTGAAAGGAAAAGAGCAAATCATTGCCTTTATTGGAACTGGTAACTTTCACGAGAAGACGGCTAAAATATATTCTGATGTTGGGTATTTCACTGCAAACCCTGCTATCACGCAAGAAGTACGCAAAGTTTTTCGTTTGATGGAAAATAATATTGAGCGTGGCGTATATCGTAATTTATTGGTTTCACCTTTCAATAATCGACGTAAATTAACAGGATTGATTCAACAAGAGATTAACAATGCGAAAAAAGGTCTTCCTTCTGGTATTTGCATTAAAATCAATAACTTGGTGGATGTGAAAATGATTGATAAATTATACCAAGCAAGTCAAGCAGGAGTAAATATCAAATTGAATGTACGTGGCGTATGTTGTTTGGTGCCTGGAATTAAAAATCAAAGTGAGCGCATAGAAGTAATTGGAATTGTAGATCGTTTCTTAGAGCATGCGCGTTTCTTTATTTTTGAGAACAATGGTGATCCTTTATATTTCATTTCTTCTGCCGATTGGATGGAGCGAAATTTAGACAAACGTATCGAGGTTGGAGCACCTATTTTAGATAAAGTATTACAAAACGAATTGCAAACTATTTTTGGTTTACAATGGTCTGATAATCAAAAATCTCGTGAGGTAGATAAAAAATTGAAAAACAAATACCATAAGAATAAATTAGATGTTCCTGTTCGTTCTCAAATGGCATTGTATGAATATTATCGCAATCAATTAGACATCGCGAATCAAATCCTTCCCGATGCATAAAAAAATGGCCGTAGTTGGCCTAGGATGGTTAGGTTTACCCGTTGGTTTACACTTTCTAGCGAAAGGATACCAATTAGTTGGTACAACACGTTCAGAGGAAAAAAAGCAATTGCTTGAAGCGCAAGGTATAGCATCTGTTTGTTGGGATAGTAAATCAGGAGAGTATTTTCCTGCGTCTTCTATATTTGATGATACAGATATTTGTATACTTAATTTCCCTCCCGGAAAATTCACCGATTTAGATGAGTATCGAAATCATTTGTTGCAGGTTACGACTGCTTTTTCTGACAAAACACACTTTATCTTTATAAGTACAACCGGCGTTTATCCTGAAAATATGGAAATAGCAAGGGAAGATAACTACGAGTGGTCAATGAACATCGAAACCAATCACATCGCAAAAGCAGAAGAAGGCTTGTCGCACGCATTAGGCAACAGATTGACAATTATTCGAATGGCTGGACTTATAGGTTCGAATCGACATCCTGCTAAATTTTTCGCTGGTAGAGTTGATATAGCTAATGGAAATGCTCCTGTAAATCTGATTCATTTGAATGATTGTGTGCACTTAATTGATGAGGTTGTGAATAAGGAATGTTGGGGGGAAATATTCAATGGTTGCGCTTCTGAACATCCTTCACGTGGAGCATACTATACGTTTGCGTGTGTCAAGTTCGGATTTGAAAAAGCACATTTTTTAGCAGAAGGAAAAGGCAAGATTGTAGATAATACCAAGTCAAAATCTCTTTTGCCTTTTGATTACAAGATGGATAGCCCTTACGATTATTGGTTTTATTAATGTTTTATACAACGAATTGCCATTCCTTGGTTTTGGTTTCCATTTAAATGCTCTCCTATATTTTTTTTTGCATCAATAGTGAAAAAGCATGAAAAGTTACCATAATAAATAGATGAACTCCACCAATATGAGCTTGAATATAGATTGATGAATTCGCCACGTTCATTTATAACTCCTGTAGGCTGAGCTGTAAATCCTGATGAATTTAGTACAACACTGTCTAATTTAATTCCTTTCCAATGAGTCGGATTGTTTTCAATCAATTTACCTACGATATTTTCATTTTTTAATTCTTTGTCTAATAACTTCCATTCGCTATCTTTTGGTATTCTCCAACCAGTTGGACAAACGGCACGATTGTCAGCTATCACCTTCCAGTTATACAGATATCCCACATATTTTTTTCTTAGAGTATCATAATTAACAGCACTATATAATGGTTTATCATTTGGTAGCCATTCGTCTTTATAATTTGCTAATGTTAAAGGTGTTCCATCGGCAAAACTTTTTACCCTAAGGTTTTCTGCTAACCATATTTGTTTTCCGATACGTATAGTTCGGTAACTATTGTTCTCGTGATCAATTATGTAGTTGTGAGTAAGGTTATTTTTATAAAGAATTGTTGTGTCTAATGCAGGAAAAGAATATATGTGAATTTTATATTTTTTTTTATATTTTTTTTCTGGAGAAAACATACATAACACTTGCTTGTTTTTGCCAGGTCTAACATTTTTTAGATCACCATTTATTTCAATTGGAATAATTTTTCTGCCTTTTCTATCTTCTGCCCAAATTTGTATGTCTTGCAGATTTGTATGAGGTAGTATAAGATTGTATTTGATGATTAATTGATCATTTTGAAAAATAAATGAAGTAGGAGTGATAGACTGTTGGCAAACAGCATTAATACAGGTTGTAAATATAAAAAACAATAATAATATTGGAAGTTTCATTTTAGCCAAACATGTTACAATCAAAGATAAAAATCTTTTAGTAAAATGCGATATTTTGTTTACTTATAAGAGTAGTATTTATAATGTAACATAGTTTCTTATCATGTTTTTTATATTTTTTTACTTGATTTCTTTTTCTTTTTGTTATTTTGTGTTGGGATATCCTTTTTGAAATGTATTAACCGTCATGAGAATTATATTACATATATATACTTTTATTTTATTCACATCGGTGGTTAATGTTTCTTTTGCACAATTGGACAAAGAATTAAAGATTTCATGGGTAGATATTCCTGCTGGTTCATTTATTATGGGTAGTCCTGAAAATGAAATAGGAAGAGATGTTGATGAAAAACAACACAAGGTTACATTATCTCCTTTTAAGATGAGTCGTTATGAAGTGACATATGATCAATATATGGCATTTTGTAAAGCAACGGGAAGGGTAAAACCTGATTCAGATGGATTAAAAAAAGGAGATTATCCAATTGTAAATGTGAATTGGGAAGATGCTGATGCATTTGCTAAATGGATTGGTGGTCGTTTACCGACAGAAGCAGAATGGGAATATGCATGTAGAGCAGGTACACAATCTACATTTTATACGGGGGATAATTTAACTACTTCTCAAGCAAATTTTGATGGAAATTATCCATATAATCGATCAGCTAAAAGTCCAGCGAAAGGAAAAATCATGCCTGTTGGTAGTTATCCTCCTAACCGTTGGGGTTTACATGATATGCATGGGAATGTTTGGGAATGGGTTGCAGACTGGTATGTATCTGATTTAGGTTCTGATGACGTTGTTAATCCGAAAGGACCACGTGAGTCTCAATTTGATAGAGTTGGTCGAGGAGGAAGTTATTATGAAGGTGCCAATGAGAATAGATGTGCTGATAGAGGAGGACAATCTGCTACTATTTCGGGCAATAATCTTGGATTTCGAATCGTTAAAGATTAAATATTATTTTTTTGTCAATTCTCTTAAAAATAGTATCTCTTCCTTTAATTCAGATATTAAACGATCATAGATTTCACGTTCGTTATTGGAAGGTGTAACATTCATTTGGGTTGCTGCATTCCCACCACTTTGATTAAAATTTTGTAAAACGTAGGTTTCATCTTCTCCTAAGAGAGTTACCAAACTAACTTGTAAAATGTCCGCTATATCTTTTAGTCTTTTTAACGTAGTTTTTTCAGGATTTTTTTCAATTTGAGAATATGCTTGTTGCGT
>CANGHE010000065.1 GCA_947453545.1 Flavobacteriia bacterium | reverse complement strand
ATTAGAGATGAATTAGAAAATATGATGAAAGACGAAAATTTACCAAGAGCTGAGTTTCCTGGATCTTCCGATGAAGAATCAGAAAACTTCGGTGCAGCACAACGTAAAAGTGCAGATCCAAAATCAAAAACTCCTGTATTAGACAATTTCGGTAGAGATTTGACTAAAATGGCAGAAACTGGGAGGTTAGACCCTATTGTTGGTCGTGAAAAAGAAATAGAGAGAGTTAGCCAAATTCTTTCAAGAAGAAAGAAAAATAATCCAATATTAATTGGTGAACCAGGGGTAGGTAAAAGTGCGATTGCTGAAGGGTTAGCTTTGCGTATAGTTCAGCGTAAGGTATCTAGAATTCTTTTCAATAAAAGAATTATTTCCTTAGACTTGGCTTCTTTGGTTGCTGGTACAAAATATAGAGGTCAGTTCGAAGAGCGAATGAAAGCAGTTATGGCAGAGATTGAAAAGAATCCTGACATTATTCTTTTTATTGACGAAATTCATACGATTATTGGTGCTGGTGGCGCTAGCGGTTCATTGGATGCATCAAATATGTTTAAACCTGCTTTAGCTCGTGGTGAAATGCAGGTTATTGGGGCAACAACACTTGATGAGTACAGACAATACATCGAGAAGGATGGTGCATTGGAAAGACGTTTTCAAAAAGTAATAATCGAACCTACCACTGTAGATGAGACTATTCAAATTTTGAATAACATCAAAGAAAAATACGAAGATCATCATATGGTTACATTTACAGACGAGGCAATTGCAGCTTGTGTAAAATTAACCGATAGATATATCAGTGATCGTCACTTACCTGATAAAGCTATTGATGCTTTGGATGAGGTTGGTTCTAGAGTTCATATTACTAATATCAATGTTCCAAAAGAAATCATTGATATCGAAGCACAAATAGAGGCTTTAAAAGAAAAGAAAAATGAGGTTATCAAATCTCAACAATATGAAGAAGCAGCTAAATTACGTGATGACGAACGTAAATTGCAAGAACAATTAGAGACTGAAAAGAAAAAGTGGGAGGAGGAAAGTAAAATTCATAGAGTAAAAGTTTCTGAAGAGGATGTAGCTGAAGTTGTTTCAATGATGTGTGGTATTCCTGTTACACGTGTTGCTCAAAAAGAGAGTGGACGCTTAGTGAATATGGCTGAGGAGTTAAGAGGTAAGGTAATTGGTCAAAATGAAGCTATTGAAAAAGTTGTAAAAGCTATTCAACGTAATAGAGCAGGGTTGAAAGATCCAAATAAACCTATCGGTTCTTTTTTCTTCTTAGGCCCAACAGGTGTTGGTAAAACACAATTGGCAAAAGTATTAGCTAAGTACTTATTTGATTCTGAAGACTCATTGATACGTATCGATATGTCTGAATACATGGAGAAATTTTCTATTTCTCGATTAGTAGGAGCGCCTCCTGGATATGTTGGTTATGAAGAAGGTGGACAATTAACAGAGAAAGTTCGTCGTAAACCATATTCAATTATCTTATTAGATGAGATAGAAAAAGCACATCCAGATGTATTTAATTTGTTGTTGCAAGTGTTAGATGATGGACACATGACAGATGGTTTGGGTCGTAAGATTGATTTTAAAAATACAATCTTGATTATGACTTCAAATATTGGTGCTCGTCAATTAGCTGACTTTGGAACGGGTGTTGGTTTTGGAACTAAATCCCAATCTGAACAAAGAGATGAGAATAGTAAAACTGTAATTCAGAATGCATTACGTAAAGCATTTTCACCGGAGTTTTTGAATCGTATTGATGATATGATTATGTTTAAATCATTATCTCGTGAAGATATTCACGCAATTATTGATCTTGAGTTGAATAAATTATATGGCAGAATTAATTCTTTGGGTTACCAAATCGAATTAACAGAAAAAGCAAAAGATTTTATTTGCGACAAGGGATATGATGAGAAATTTGGTGCTCGTCCATTGAAAAGAGCGATTCAAAAATACATTGAAGATCCACTCGCAGAAGAAATAGTTAAATCAACAATGAAAGAAGGAGATAAAATTGCTTTGGATATTGAAGATGGAAATGATAAGCTGACAGTCGTTATTACGGGTGCAGGAAAAACTAAGTCTAAATCGAAAGAATAAATAGTTATCAATAAACAACAAAGGCTGCCAATTGGCAGCCTTTGTTGTTTATTGATAAAAAGTTTAGGATTTTATCATTGAGTTAATATGTCTTTCTTTTTTATCTTCAAATATGTCAGCAATAGTAACTAAAATACCAGTTTCTTCAACGTCTCCAAATTCGTGATTTACAGCTGTGCCAAATGTTTTCATACTAGGGGATAGATTCATATAAATATTAACAAGAGGTGGAATATTTTCATTTCTAGCTCTAACATAAGAATTTAATACTTTAAAACCATCTTTGAAAGATAGATTCTGTAATTGATCATTAGCAAAGGCGATATTGTAATTTTGAATTAATGGATGATATGGAGTCATTAGTTTTTCAGTGTCTGGAAAATAATGGTTCATAAAGTGTAAAAGAAAATCTCTAGATTCTCGGTTGTAATTTGGGTACATAGTTACTTTTCCGAAGAAATACTTCATTGTTGGATTATTAACTATTAGAGCACCCAAACCATCCCATATATTGTCTAATGCAAATAGGCCTTTTCTTGGGTTAACTGAAGGTTGGAAATTTGGTTGAACCCAACTCCTACCAAGTTCAATTGTATAAGGTAAATAATCGGTGATAAATTTATCGGAAAATTTAAAATAATGATTAGTAGATAAGTTTATCTTATTACCTGCAATTGCATTGGTGCATAATATATATCGGTATCCTCCAATGATTTCTGCATCTTCAGGGGACCATACAATTAGTTGTTCATAGCACGTGTCATTTATATCAAATTCGTCTAAATCTAATGAATTTCCTGTTCCTCCACCTGACTGACGAAATGTTACCTCTCTTAACCTACCAATTTCTTTTAATGTATTTGGAGAATTGTGAAAATTAACAATATAAATTTCATTATCACCTTTGCGTGTTTTTCTAATAAATCTATTGTTTTTTAATTCTTTTATAATGAGTTCTTTACTTATCGGTTCTATGATCTGTTGTTGCATAATATTTAATGTTATATTAATGAATATACTTTATCTTGAATCCAAATCGCCCATTTAGTATGTGACTTGCTTTTGTCAATTTCAATTGGCATTATCGGTTTTCCAATGATGATTTTCATAGTTTTATTTTTTTGTTTAAAAAGCTCATCAGCTAGATAAAACATTTCAATATTGGCTTTTATTCCTATTTTTTTTCTAAAGTTCGCTAATCGATAAAAAAAGGTAGAGAGTTCTCCGTCTATGTATATTGGTATGATAGGTTGGTTATGTTTAAGTGATAAAGAAACAAAAGTTTTTTTCCAGGGTAGATCTCTAACTTTACCATCAATTTTTCTACTAACTAATCCAGCAGGAAAAATACAAACAGCACTTCCTGTTGAAAAAATCTCATCTATTTTAAGTAGGTTAGTGTTTGAATTTTTTCCATGTTTGTTTACTCCAATAAACATACCTTTCATACTTTCTAGATGAAGTAATATGTCATTTACAATAAATTTTAAGTCAGTTCTGTGTTCTTTTAAAGCACATACTAATGCAAGTGCGTCCATACCTCCAAGTGGATGGTTCATAGCAAGAGTTACTCCTCCTTGTTTTGGAATGTTTTCAATACCTTCAATTGTAAGTTTTATATTAAAATAGTTAATAACTGATTGACAAAACTCTTCGTTGTGTTTATCAAGATTTGATTTTATAACATCATTGATTTCATCTTCATGAAGAATACGTTGTAAATATCGAACAATAAAATTGGGTAACCATTTAAGTAATTTAGGGTTTTTAGAACCAATTAGGTTTTTAATATCAATAAATTTATCTTTTTTCATAGGTAGTCCTTCATAACACAAAAATACTAGTTATGTGAAGATTTATTTAATAAATTAATAATCTTTTTCAGGAAAATGAATGTGTATTCTAAAAAAGAATAAAACAGCACTTATTTTCTGCAATTTAAATTATTTTTGTTTTCATGTTTTTGAGAAATTGTCTTTTATTCCTTTGTTTTCTAGTCTATTTCGTTACACGTGCCCAACAATCAGTAGGCGCAAGAAACTTAGCGATTGGTACGGCATCTGTTTCTTTGGGGGATGAGTGGTCGTATTTTTCCAATCCTGCTGCTACAATCGAAGTGAAAAAGTTTAAGGTTGCAACAAGTTATACCAATCAATATTTATTACAAGAATTACAGCAACAAGGAGCGGTGGTATGCATACCTATGAAAAAAGGTTTATTTTCTTTTGGTGCTCAAGTGGCAGGGCAAACTTTGGCTAAAACAACTAAGATCGGAATTGGGTATGCTTTGAAATTAGCAGAAGGCTTAGCTTTAGGTGTAAATCTTAACTACCATCAGTTTCGCATTCAAAATTATGCTAATACATCTAGTTTAGTTGCCGATGCAGGTATTTATTATAAAATCAATCCATCGGTAACTTGGGGATGTGGGGTGCTCGGTGTAAGCGATCACAAAACAAGTATACAACAAGAAATATTCCCCATAGCTTTGCGTACAGGGGTAAACATCCAAGCTGCTAACTGGTTAAATTGTTTGGTAGAGGTAGAACACAATACTGCGCTCAATTTTAGAATAAAAGGAGGAGTGGAATACACACCATTGTCAAACTTGAAATTACGCTTGGGATCCATCGTGAATGAACAAACTATCGCTTTTGGTATTGGGTATTGTTTGAAAAAACAAGTCTATCTTGATTTGGGTTCTACTTGGCAACAAGTACTTGGTTGGTCGCCCAATGTAGGTTTGGCATATCAATTTAATAAAACGACCAATGAATAAGTATAGTTGGTTGATTTGCTTTTTCTTGGCAATGAGTCCTTCTTTTTTTGCACAAGAAAACGCACCTTGGATACAACAGCGAATTGAGTATTGGATGGAGAAAAATCAAACTGAAAACATTGATTTTACAGTGCAAATTGATACTTGGGAATATTACCGTGCCCATCCCTTGAATTTAAATATAGCCACAAAGGAAGAAGTACTTTCGCTAGAACTTCTTTCTGATGTTCAAGTGGAAGCACTTTTTGCGCATCGAACCGAAATGGGAAAGTTGTTGACAATCTATGAATTGCAAGCAGTGTCTTATTGGGATGACGAGGCGATACAAATGGTATTACCTTTTATTACAGTGGATGATAATTTAAATACATTTCAGTTTTCCCTAAAAAACGCGTTGAAATACGGCGCTTCAGAATGGATAACGAGATACCAACGAGCTATTGATTTGCCTGTTGGATATAAGCAAGTATCGGATTCGATGAAATTGAATTCAAACAATTATTTTTGGGGAAATCCAGATCATTATTATACCCGTTACCGTTTTCGCTATGGTCCTAATCTCAGTGTTGGGTTTACAGCAGACAAAGATGCTGGGGAACAATTTTTCAAAGGAGACAATAAAAAAGGGTTTGACTATTATTCGGCTCACCTCTATTACCAAGGAGGAAAATATTTAAAGTCTTTTGCCTTGGGTGATTACCATATTCAATTGGGGCAAGGATTAAATTGCTGGACATCCTATGCATTTAGTAAAACAGCCGATATTGCAACGATTAAAAAGAATCCAACTGGAATTAAGCCACATACTTCTACCGATGAAAGTCGCTTTTTACGCGGTGCTGCGGTAACATTAGGGTACAAACGTTTGCAATGGTTGACTTTTTTCTCACACAAGAACAAAGACGGTCGATTGTCTGACGATACGAATTCCGTGGTGTTGAATAGTATTTCGGACGCAGGTTACCACCGAACTACCAGTGAAATCAACTTACGAAATGCAATGACTGAAACGATATTGGGTTCATCGTTGAATTTTACAGTTTCCAGTTTTCGTTGGGGATTGAACGCAGTAAGAACCTTGTTTTCAGTGGAATACAATAAAGAGAACAAGCCTTACAACACCTTTGATTTCAGAGGGAAAAGTATGACAAGCGTGAGTACTGATTACAGTTACTCGTGGAAAAATGCGTTGTTTTTTGGTGAATTATCGTGGGTTGATTTTAGTCGTAAGTGGGCTTATTTACAAGGAATGACCATAGCATTGGATCCATCTTTTTCAATGAGTTTACTTTATAGAAACTACGATAAAGCATACCAAACCATCTATAATACTGGGTTTTCAGAAGGAAACAATGTACAAAACGAACAAGGAACTTATATAGGGTTCACTGCCAAACCATTTTCTAAGTGGACCCTGCAAGCATATGTAGATTTCTTCCAATTTCCCTGGTTGAAATACCAAGTCAGCCAACCATCCAAGGGTAATGAACGTCTAGTGCAAGTAACTTACAAGCCAAACAAAAAAATAGAGGTATACGCACGCTACCGTATGTTAAACAAAGAAATGAATACCTCCATAGAAACAGCCATCGATCAAGTGGAAAACGTACAACAACAAAATGTGCGTTTCAATGCTGTTTTTCAAGTAAGTGAAGGGATAAGTTTGCGTTCAAGGGTAGAATTTGTAGAGGTAAAAAGAGCAAGTGAACATACACAGCAGGGTACATTAATCACTCAGGATGTGATTTACAAGTCCAAAAAGACACCGTTGGATATCACCTTACGTTACGCTTTATTTCAGACAGACTCTTGGGCTACAAGAATATACAGCTACGAAGCGAATCCTTTATATATGTTTAGTAGTGCTGCCTATTATAATAACGGTAGTAGGATGTATGTGTTGGTGCACTATAACATAACACGAAACATTGATTGCTGGTTGCGTTATGGTGAGTTTTACTATCAAAACCAAACAAACATTGGTTCGGGAGCACAAACAATTGAAGGGAACGCAAAACGAGAGCTTGCCATTCAGTTGCGTATAAAGATGAGGTAATACAACGCGAAAAATTAGAATAAATTTAAAAGCGTGATAGCAAGCACTTTTATTCCCATTTTTGTCGCAAAATAATAGAAAGTTAAAGTAATAAATAGCATATGAAAAGATTTATTTTATGCGGTTTTATAGGTCTATCTTTTGTGAGTTTTTCACAGAATGACAGTATCGTAAAAGCGAAGGTAATCTCAGAAAATCAAGGGTATGAGTTATCCTACAACGAAGGGGTGAAAAAATTCCAAGCCAACGATTTTGAGGGCGCTTTGAAAGACTTAAACGAGTCTATTCGCTTGAAAGCAGATATTGAAAGAACGCATTTTTACAAAGGGGTGTCTTTGTTTAATCTCAATGATTTTGCGAATGCCTTAGCATCGTTAAACCAAGCAATTCAATTACAACCTACGGCCGATGCTTATTTCTACAAAGGACAAGTGAATGAAAAATTAGGGAAAAACGATGTAGCTTTTGAAGAATATAACAACTCGTTAAAAATCAATGCTTCATATTATCAATCTCGTTATTACAAAGGGGTGTTATTGTATGTGAAAAACGAATTAGAAGCAGCAAAAAATTGTTTTGATTCTGTCATTACTGTTAATCCAACCTTTGCTTATGCTTACAACGATAGAGCGAGTGTTAAACTAGCTTTGAATGATGTGGACGGTGCCATCAAAGATTATAGCCAAGCAATTACCTTAGCACCTGATATGGCAATTATTTACAACAACTTAGGTAGTGCGAAACGTAAAAAAGGAGATTTTACGGGAGCTATCAATGCCTATAACCAAGCCATCGAGAAAAAAGCAGATTATGCCATTGCATATAATAACCGAGGTGCTGCCAGAATTGATAAAGGTGATTTCAAAGGAGCAATCGCTGATTTTGATAAAGCGTTAGAATTGAAAAAGGACTATGTTTTTGCATACAACAACCGTGCTGGTGCGAAAAACAAATTGAAAGATTTCAAAGGAGGAATTGAAGATTGCAACAAAGCAATTGCCTTAGATGCCAACTACGGAATGGCTTACCTAAATAGAGGGATATTACACGAAAATATGTTGAATATGAAAAACGCCTGTGAAGATTGGATCAAAGCAAAATCGTTAGGGATAGTACAAGCGGCATCATTTTTAGAATATTGTCATTAATCACATCATTATGAATAAGATAGGTTTAGTAGTAGTAGTATGTTTTGCTTTTATAGTTGGACGTGCTCAAAATGTGGAGTTTACCAAAGATAATTTCAGAGAACGCAAAGATGAATTAAAAGCAGCGTTGAAAGAAATCGAACTTGGTGATGAATTTTTACATCAAGATTCATATTATTTTAAAAATGCGATACCACATTATTTGGTTGCGCAGAAGTTGAATCCAAACAACGCTTTATTGAATTACAGTATAGGTAAAGCATATGTTTATTCTAACTTTAAAGAGAAGGCATTAGCGCATTTACTTAAAGCAATAGAATTAAATCCAACAGTTGCGCCAGATATTAATCTTTATCTCGGTATTGGATACCACTTTGATATGCAATGGGATAAGGCGATTGAAACACTTAACAAGCATTTGGCAATTTTGCATTCAAAAGATGATTCAGGAGTTCGTGAGGATATTGCTGTTTGGATTAAGCAATGTCAAAATGGAAAAGTAATTGTTGCAAATCCAATACGTGTGGCAATTGACAATGCTGGGGCAGGAGTGAACTCACCTTATCCAGATTACAGTCCTGTGATTTCTGCGGATGAATCTTTAATGTTGTTTACTTCTCGTCGTCCAGGTACTACGGGGGGTGGTGTGGATCCGTTAATCAACGAACCTTTTGAAGATATTTATTACGCAACAAGAGAAGGAGCGGTTTGGGGAACTTCGAAAAATATGGGGACGAATGTAAATACAGAAGGACACGATTCTAATTGTGGATTATCAGCGGACGGACAAAAGTTTTTGATTTACAAAGATGTCAACCGTGGAGATGTTTTTGAATCCGATTTGGAAGGGACTGAATGGTCTAAACCAGAGCGTTTGAATAAGAACGTAAATTCTGATTACCACGAATCATCTTCTTGTTTTACACCTGATGGAAAAACGATTTATTTTGTTTCAGATAAACCAGAAGGAGGTTTAGGTGGTAGAGATATCTATAAAACAACGAAAGATGCAAAAGGAAAATGGGGTGAAGCAGTAAATATCGGAGCAACGATTAATACTCCATTAGATGAAGAAGGTGTGTTTTTACACCCTGATGGTAAAACTTTGTATTTCAGTTCGAAAGGACATACATCTATGGGTGGTTATGATATTTTCAAATCGGTCTACAATGATTCATTGAAAAAATGGTCAACACCAGAAAATATTGGGTATCCAGTTAATACAACAGATGACGATGTGTTCTTTACCGTTTCAGCGAGCAGTAAACACGGATATTATTCTTCTGTACGTGTAGGTGGTTTTGGCGAGAAAGACGTTTACCGAGTAACATTCTTAGGAGTTGAAAAACAATTGATTTTGGAAACAGAGGATAACTTAATTGCAAGTCACGCAGCGCCAATTAAAGAAAAAACGGAAGTTAAGTTGTTAGAAATCAAAGAAGCACAATTGACTTTGTTGAAAGGGGTTATTTTGGATGATAAAACAAATAAACCACTTTCTGCTACGATAGAAATTATTGATAACGAGAAGAATGAGGTTGTTGCAACATTCAATTCGAATAGTGTTACTGGAAAGTACTTGGTGTCTATGCCAGCAGGTAAAAACTATGGTATTACTGTGAAGAAAGAGGACTACCTATTCCACTCTGAAAACTTTGATTTACCAAAGGCTTCTGCATACCAAGAGGTTCAAAAAGACATCAAGTTGAAAAACATCGCTGTTGGAAATACAATTGTCTTGAAAAACATTTTCTTCGATTTCAACAAATCTACACTTCGTAAAGAGTCTGAAAATGAAATCCAACAATTGGTGAAATTATTGACAGATGTCCCTACCTTGAAAATTGAAATTTCAGGTCATACAGATAACAGAGGTTCAGATGAGTACAACAAAAACCTATCCAACCAACGTGCAAAAGCTGTTTACGACCGTGTTATTGAAAAAGGGATTGATGCAGGTCGTTTAACATTTATGGGCTTCGGTGAAGAAAAACCAATCGCAACCAACGACACAGAAGAAGGAAGACAATTAAACAGAAGAACTGAGTTTAAAGTATTGGCGAAGTAGGATTTGTAGATAAAAGACTTTTAGACAAAAGAAGAAAGACTTGCTTTTATCGAATAATTATTTAACATATAATTTGAAACAGTTAAATTTTCGATAATTCATTAATTGTTTATCAATTACTTGTATTTTTAACTTAATTAAGAAACAATATAGCTCTAATAATATTAAGCTTAAATCAAAAAAAGAAATTATGAAATCAAAAAACACAGCAGCAATACTAGCATTTTTATTTGGAGGTACAGGAGCTCACTTATTTTATTTAGGCAGAAATAAATCTGCGATTGCTCATTTAGTATTGTTATTAATTGCTATACCATTAATTATTGTGTATCCATTTGGATCATTAGTTGTTTCTGGAATTCTTGGAATTCTTGTTATTCAAGATATTGTAATTATTTTGACAATGGATGATAATAAATTTAATGAAACATATAATCCAGGTATGAAGCCTGGAAATATTTCAAATGTTGCTGATGAAATCAAGAAACTTTATGACCTGAAAGAAAGTAATGTTCTTACACAGGAAGAATTCGATAAGAAGAAGGCAGAATTATTAAAGTAATTGATTATTGATTTCCCTCCTTGAGGAGGGATTAAGGGAGGTGAAAAACCACAACCAACGATACTGAAAAAGTAAGTCAATTGAACAGAAAAACTGAGTTTAAATATTGGCGAAGTAAGATTCGTAGACAAAAGAACAAAGACTGATCTTCGGATTTTCTTAATCCCATCAGTTCGCTTTAAAGATTTGTAATCAGAAGAAAATTAAACACTTTTGATTACAAATCTTTTTTTTTGGAGCGAGGTTCATAATTTGATTTCCTTACTTGATGATAATCCTTAAAGCTTTCAGGAAAGGGGGGGAGAAGAAAAACAATTTATACCAAAAAGTGGTCTCTATTTTTACCGATAAGCCTCAGCTATTATTCAAGAAGTTTAGTAATCTTCATATTGAAACTTATAATTATTTACTTTTATTGAAAAAAAACTATGATTTTAATTATAGATTGCGGTAGTCAAAAAACTCCCTTCATTGAGGAAGCTGTTGATCTGCAAATGGATTTTGAAACGGTAGGTTTGTGGGATGTAACCAAAGCACATACCGAAGGGAAATTAGGTGTCGTTATTTCTGGTGCACCGATATTAATTACCGAAATAGATTATACAAAACACTTAGAACAACTGGCGTTTTTAAAAGAATTAGAAATCCCAGTGTTGGGTATATGTTTTGGACATCAGGTCTTAGGGTTGTTACACGGTGCCTTGCCTTCAAGACAAAAAGAAGATCGAGATTGGCAAACCATAGAATCATTAGAAGAACACGCTTTGTTTGATAAATTACCAACCGAATTTGAAATGATGGAAGATCATTGTGAGTCGATTTCTGTTCCGAAAGATTTCAGGTTGTTGGCAGTGTCAGATGCCTGTGTGAATGAGGCGATGTGTCATACAAGCAAACAATTGATTGGCGTTCAGTTTCATCCCGAGGTATCTGGTAATCAAGGAACCTTGCTTATTGAAAACTTTGTTAATATCTGTATACTTCACAACGAAAACATTCAAGGCTAAATAACGAACTTCGCTCTATGTTATTGAATAGAATATGGATAGGTATGTTTTTGATTGCACTGATGATGGGGCTTTCAAAACTTGTTTTTTGGCATGATTTAACCATCTTTGAGAAAATTGTTACGAGTATCACCGATGCTTCTAAATCAGGATTTGAAATTTCCTTGTTTTTGACAGGTACTTTGTGTTTCTGGTTAGGAATTATGAAAGTAGGAGAGGAAGGTGGTTCTATCCGTATTATGACGCGTGCTGTTTCACCTTTGTTTTCGAAATTGTTTCCAGAAGTACCTAAAAATCACCCTGCTATCGGTTCGATGATGATGAATATCTCTGCGAATATGTTAGGGTTGGATAACGCAGCAACACCAGCAGGATTGAAAGCAATGAACCAATTGCAAGAACTCAATAAAACACCAGACACAGCAACCAATGCACAAATTATGTTTTTGGTATTGAATGCCTCAGGATTAACAATTATTCCTGTGAGTATTCTTGCGTTGAGAGCAGGTGCTGGATCATCGGCGCCAACCGAAGTATTTCTTCCGATTTTAATTTCCACGTATTTTGCAACCTTAGGTGGATTGATTTACTTGGCAATCAAGCAACGTATTAATTTATTCAATAAAACGGTTTTTGCCTATATTGGTTCCATAACGGCTTTCATCGTTGGTTTATTGGCAATTTTAGTATACAATCCAGCCTTGATTAAACCGATATCTTCTGTTGGGAGCAATTTGTTCTTGTTTTTGGTAATCATCTTTTTCATTGTTTTGGCAATGCGTAAAAAAGTGAATATTTATGAGCAATTTATTGAGGGAGCAAAAGATGGTTTTGGCATTGCGATTAAAATTGTTCCTTTTTTGATTGCGATGTTGGCAGCAATTGCGGTTTTTAGAACCTGTGGTGCATTAGATGCCTTAACAGATGGAATTAAGTTTTTGCTTTTAGCAGTGGGAATTAAAGAAACACAATTTGTTGAAGCGTTACCTGTTGCGTTTATGAAGCCATTTTCTGGAAGTGGGGCGCGTGGAGCGATGGTTGAATTATGGGAAACGCACAGTGTAGATTCGTTTGTAGGTAAATTAGCAGCAACATTTCAAGGGAGTACAGAGACAACATTTTATGTTTTATCGGTATACTTTGGTTCAGTTGGAGTTAAAAATTCAAGATATGCAGCAATGGGTGGTATCGTCGCTGATATCATCGGATTTACGGCAGCTATATTAGTTTCATACTTGTTCTATGCGTCTTAAATTTTTAGATTGGTTTAAAAAGAAAGAGGTGAAGGAGGAAGCTCCCAAACCTCAGGTAGTACCGATGAAAGCATTGGACTATCCACCGAAGATATTGGTTGCTTGGGCAAAAGCAATTGAAGGGAACAAAGACTTTTTAGATTGGTTGAAAGAAAATGGTTACCCAGAACTCAATACAGCTTGTGCCGCGATTCGACTCAATGAACCTGCGAGACAATGGTTGATGAACAATGGTTATCCTCATTTATTAGCCTTTATACAAGCGGCAGAGTCTAATAAAAAAGCAAAGGCCTGGTTGGAAAACAATCAGTTCAATCTTTTACTCAAAATGGCCCTTGCAATAGATGGAGACAAAGATGCCCTTGAATGGGTAAGAGAAACACAAACAATAGATATCTATTTGTTAATGATGGCTATCAAAGTGGTAAAAGATGAAATAGAGGATTATAATAATGATCCTCATGTTTTTAAATAATTTTCTCATTAATGTAACAGATGTTACTTTTATCACATAAGTAATTCCTTACTTTTGACTTATGGCTATAATGGAACTTATTGGGTATTCGCTTGCTTTATTAATGGGGATAACACTCGGATTAATAGGCGCAGGAGGTTCGGCGTTAACAGTTCCAATTATGGTTTATCTTTTTGGTCTAGACGCTTTCCTAGCGACAACCTATTCTTTATTCATTGTTGGATTAACGAGTCTGTTTGGATCAGTAAAACATATCCGAGCAAAAACAGTAGATTGGAAATACGTAATTCTTTTTGGCATTCCTTCTATTATTTCAATATTCATAAGCAGAAAGTTTTTTTTACCGTCTATACCGGATATTCTTTTTAATGTAGGAGCGCTTGTTGTAACAAAAAATATTGCTTTACTTCTTTTGTTTGCAATTGTATTGGTATTAGCATCTTATTCGATGATTAAACCTTTAAAACAAAACTTAGATAATGGTATTATTTCTGATAAACGATTTCAACTAATTGGTATTGGTTTAGTAGTTGGTTTAGTTACTGGATTGGTAGGAGCAGGTGGTGGTTTTTTAATTGTACCAGCATTGGTTTTATGGGCAAAACTTCCTATAAAAAAAGCAACTGCTACTTCGCTAATGATTATAACCATTAATTCAACTTTGGGCTTTGCTTTTGATGAAAACGGAATACGCAGGGTTGATTGGGAACATATGTTTTATTTTTCAGTTTTGGCAATCATTGGAATATTTGTTGGAATGAAATTAGCAGAGAAAATCCCCGGTGAAAAGTTAAAACCTGCTTTTGGTTGGTTTATTTTAGCAATGGGTATCTTTATAATGGTGCAACAATTGTTATCTTAATTGTTATTTTTGGGTAAAGTTTCCCTTTATGACATTTCCTGCTGATATTCTGAATGACCATTCTTACGATTACATCATCCCTAATTTTGATATTCAGCAAATTGATACAGAATTTTTGTTTCGTAATTCATTTGGAGGTCAACATTACCGAATGTCAACCAATTTAGGACATTATAATCTTACAATCTATACCAATCATTTAGAAATCGACATTTATTATTTTGACTTATTATCGCCAATAGTGGTTGATTTGTTGGAAGATAAGAATTTGCGTTTGTCGTGTCGTTGTGTTAAAAGGAAAACTAAAATGTGTGAACATCAAGCACAGGTTTTGTTTTTAATTAAAGAAAGTAAGCTTTTCCGAGTATT
>CANGHE010000064.1 GCA_947453545.1 Flavobacteriia bacterium | reverse complement strand
TTATGGAAATAGCTATTACTCGATGACAAGTGAAGTTTTTCAAGATATTCGTCTTGTTGGTACTCCTCCAAACTCAATTGGTAAATTTGGTGGTGATACAGACAACTGGGTTTGGCCAAGACATACAGGTGATTTCTCAGTATTTAGAATCTACACTGGTCCAGATAATAAACCAGCACCCTATTCTAAAAACAATGTGCCTTACAAACCATTATTCTCACTAACCATTGATGCTGGTAAAAAGAAAAACGGCGACTTTACAATGGTATATGGATTTCCAGGTATGACTGAACAACATCTAGTTTCAGGACAATTGAAATTTATCATTAATAAAGTTAGACCTGCGCAAATTAGCATGCGTGAAAAATCGCTATCCATCATAGATTCTCGCATGCGTGCAAGTGATGAAATCAGAATTAAATATGCTGCAAAACAAGCTAGTATAGCGAACTCTTACAAAAAATGGATTGGACAAATACAAGGACTTAAAGAACTTCGAGCTGTTGATGTTAAGCACAATTATGAAGCAAATTATACGCAAACTGCGCTACAAAACGAAGCTTGGAGAGACAGTTATGGAACTGTTGTAGAAAAGATGAATATGTTGTTTGAACAAAATAAGGCAATCGAATTTAGTAATGCTTTATACATTGAATACTTATTTGTTGGCCCTGAGTTTTTCAAGCAGGTGCGTGTAATGGATGATCTTCTAAAAAATTATGAGAAATATGAAAAATCTGGTGATTTAAAAAATCGTATTGACAAAAACAAAAAAGCGGTAGAAAAATTCTTCAAAGATTATTCAAAAGAAGTAGATCAAACGATATTCTACCTACTGCATTCAGAATTTTTATCACAAATGGAGAAATCCTATTTACCAGATGTAATCTACTCAAAATCAACAGAGGAATGGTCTAGAGGAATTTATGAAAAATCAATCTTTACAGACAAACAAAGATTGTTGGATTTCTACACTAAATTATCTTCTAAATCAATTAAAAAAATTAAAAAAGATCAAGGATACATATTATTCACTTCATTGATAAACAAATATAGAGGTGATATCCTGCCAAAGCTTCAAGATTTTCAAATTGGAATGGAAGAATTATTAAAAACCTATGTTGCAGGTAAGCAAATTATGTTTCCTAACGAAAAACATTGGCCAGATGCCAATAGTACCCTTCGTATTACCTATGGAAAATTAGAGGGTTCGTCTCCTAAAGATGGAATGATGTATGAAGACCACACAACAATTGATGGTATTATAGAGAAAAACAAATCTGGGAATCCTGATTTCGAATTACTTCCTCGTATGTTTGACCTATACAACAAAAAAGAATTCGGACCCTATGCCCAAGACAATGAATTGTGGGTATGTTTTTCAGCTTCTAATCATACAACAGGCGGGAATTCAGGTTCTCCAGTACTTAACGAAAATGGGCAATTGATAGGAATTAATTTCGATAGAACTTGGGAAAGTACAATGAGCGACTATATGTTTGATCCATCCCGTTGTAGAAACGTCGTTTGTGATATTAGATATGTCTTATGGGTTATCGATATCTATTCAAATGCCAATCATTTGATTAAAGAACTGAATATCGTTAGAGACTAAGTAAACTCATTTAGAATACACACCTACTTTCAGATTCCAATAACGTTGATAACCTAAATTAGGGAAGTATTTGGGGTCATTACGGATGTCATAGATAAAAATAGATACAGGCTTCGCAGTTAATGTATCTAAATAGATCGCTTTGTTTGAGTTTGGATTGATTCTATTCAAGCGGCTATATCTTTGTTTCAACTCTTGATTAAAAGCACTACAATTTCCTGAACTGATGTCCTCCATCACTCCCCTACTATTTCGAGTTGTAACTATCATTAGAATACATAAGAACGACAACAGAAGAGTATGTTTTAAATGAATGTGATTAAATAAAGTAGGAAATGTATTGATCCAAATCGATAAGTTGATAAACCAAAGGATTATAAAAAAGAAATAAGCTACATTCACTGTTCGATGTTGTCCCATAATACCAGTACTCCAATAGGCAGGAAAAACACAACAAAAAATTAATGCAACTAATGAAAGTGAAGAAATCCAAGGAGTTAGAAAAAAATTATTTTTAAATAGAAATGTATGTTTTGTTAATTTAGCATTAAGAGGAATATATAATATACTTAACATAATAATCACTCCATTATTAAGCCACTCAAATCCAAATCGCAAGCACTGAACTAGACTTAAAAATACAGAGTACCAAAAACGATGAGAAACACCAATAAAATATTCTTCTCTAACCTTATTCCCTGGTGCAAAATAAACAATTAATGCAGCCACAAAACTTAATGCTAACAATATAACTAATAGTTTGAGCTGCTTCTTTTTATTTTTGTATGATATGAATGCTAATAATGCGTTAAAATATAATAACAAAAGCATCAATACTTCATTACTTCCAATAATTGCAAGTATAAAAAACAATAAACTAATTACGTGAAGGTATTTATTACCGAAAATATACTTTTCAACAGTATAATTATATAATAATGAACTATATATAAGCACAAAAATAATTCCTAATTGATACGTTACAACACCTGTATACCAATACACCCCTTCAGATAATGTTGGTATTTTAGAAAGATAAACGATATTAAAAAGAAGAACTAAAAATAAGCAAGTTGAAAAAGAATATATCTTCGATAAGATTGTTTTAAAAAAATAAAACAACGAAAACAAAAGTGAAACGTGCAATAAAAACAAAGTTATACGATAGGCTATTAAACCAATATGAGTAAAATATAATGGATTTCGTAAAACAAGTAAATTCGAAAAATACCTACCATTCCACAAATTATATTCATCCATCCAAGCTTTATACAAGTCTAGTTTAGTACCTAAAAATGCATAAGTAAAATCATCTCCAGCAGGATGAATATAGGAGAAAAGCAATATAAATGGTAAAAACAAAAAAACGAGTAAGATAGAACCAATTATCATTACTCGTTTTGAAAAGAATTCATTCATACTTATTCTGGTAAAACATTCATTTTATCAGCAAAATGATAACAATAATCTCTAAGGTCTTCGCAAATAAGTGTCTCTCCAGTCGCTCTTTCAAAACTATCTGCCATTGTTAGTAATGTTTGATGAAAAAAATGTTTCATTTCCTCGACAGACATGTCTTCAGTCCATAAATCAATTTTCAATGTGTTTTTCTTTTCTGCATCCCACATCGCCAACATCATAGCTTTTGTTTCTTCATTCGAAACGTTACCATCAGAAGCACTCCACTGCATTCTAAGTGGCACGTGGTTTTCATTTAAACCTACTTTGATATCAATCGTAGATGTTTTTACTATTTCTTTACTCATACGCTATATTTAATCAATTTTATAAGATTGTAAGATCTGATTATAAGGTGTATTTAACAATTGTTTCAATGAAATGTTTTCATTTTGTTCCATGTATGAATGCACTATCTTCCACCCTAAATACTGTCCCATTCTATCTGGACCTTTTTCAGGTAAACCAACTGTAAAAGGACCTTCGTTTAAAAAATTAGAAATATCACGCTCATTTTTTGAAAACACTAGCTCTTGACTTACAAGATATTTCCACGCTTGATATTCATTTTTTAATACCCAATCATAATCCGTTTTATTATAGCGAATTATTAAATGTTTAGGTTGGTCAGGTAAACATGCTTCAAGTAAATAAAATACCTTACCCCAATGAATCATTTGTTCCACCAATGTACCTTCGGCAGGTTGAAAATAATGAGTGAATATCCAGGTGGTCAACACATCTCTGACTAAAAAATCTTTATTCATTCCTTCTTTCATCCATTGAAAAAATTCTTGAGTAGGTAACTCTTCAATTACATCTGTTTTTTTACCTAGATAACGCTCTAATCCAACCCCTATTTCATTCTGAGTACAAAACACACTGCTTGCATAGAGAGAGTTCATAAAAACAACTCTATTAGGAAGCTTACCATGAGGAAAGTAATATTTCAAATGTCGAAATCCGTCATTAATTGCATTTTTATAAGCGGAAAGATTTGGTCTAATACTTGAATTTATATGTTTTTCCACACGTGATATATAGGGATCTTGATTGAATTTACTTAAACTCAATATCGTCGTTGAATCATTCAATGAACCAATACCCAAGCAATGTTCCAATTCATAAGATAAAATCTCCCCTGAATCTATTTTCTTTAACTCACTATAAAGCGAAGCATTTGAATTTGAAATTAAAGAATCCAGATCTATATAGTCTTCTTTTACAGACACTTTTGAAACGTCAACGTCAAATGAATCGGTAGTACAAGAAGTTAGAAATAAAAAGAGAATATAAGGAATATAAAATATTTTGCGTATCATCAATAATTAAGTAATATTGTAACCAAAATTAAGGAATAAGATTAAACCAACAAACGATTCTAATTTTAATATTTAATATGAAAAATAAACTTAAAATCTTTATACTATTTATTTTGTTATCCAATAACATTTTAAGAGCACAAGAAGACAATACAAAAAAAATTCAGATGGGGATAAGTTTGGGTAGTAGCCTAAATATTAATCGAGTAGATACAAAACTAATTGAAGCGCTAAATCCGGCATATGATTTATCTATAGGAATGAACCTTATCAAAAACTTTAATGAAAATCTTGGTTTCAATACAGGAGTTGAATTTGACTTTTCTTCTATGAACTATAAGTTCAATGATACAGCGTATTATCACTATTCAGATAATGAAATATTAAACAAAAATGATAAAAATGACAATGAAAAATATGCAATATTTCAAGTACAAGAGAGACAAGAGAAACCAATATATTTAACAATACCTACGATGCTAATTTTTAAGACAGATTATATTGGTTACAATAGGTATTTCGCTAAGTTTGGAATGAGACATAGTTTTTGCCTAAAAAACACTTCTAATGACAAAGGATTGATACAAAACTCTAGTGTTCAACAAACATTTGAACGTATGAAATTACAACAAGACTTATCCATTTATACCGGTACTATTGGCGTATCCGCAGGCACTGAATGGAATTATTCCGGATCATCATCTATTCAATTTGAACTTGGATATTATTACGGCATAAATAATCTACATCGAGGCGAAGCAATAATTGGAGATAAACAAAAAAATATGTCATTATTTGAGAATACTAATATAACCAATAGCAATATTCAATACACTACATTAAAAAGCAGTAGAAATCAACTTGCTTTGAAAGTAACCTTCTTATTTTAAATAAAACTCAATTATATATGAATAAGAGCGAAATTGTTAATTATATTGTTTCTTGGTTAGAAAAATATTGCACAAATTCTTTTCAAAAAGGTTATGTTGTTGGAATTTCTGGAGGAATTGATTCTGCACTTACATCTACTTTATGCGCTCTAACGGGAAAAAAAGTCCTTGTTGTAAGCCTGCCATTAAGACAAAAGAAGAATGAATATGAAAGGGCAGCAAAACATATAGAATATTTGGTTAATAAATATCCAAATGTTAGTATGCTCGATATAGATTTATCAAGTACTTTTTCAGAGTTAGAAAGAACACTGCCTAATTATGTAGCTGAAAACAAACTAGCGATGGCTAATACGCGTTCTAGACTACGTATGACTACACTATACGCAATTGGTCAATCCAATCAATTATTAGTAGCTGGAACAGGAAATAAAATCGAAGATTTTGGTGTAGGATTTTTCACGAAATATGGTGATGGAGGTGTTGATGTAAGTCCTATAGCAGATCTTACAAAAACGGAGGTTAGAACTTTATCTACTTATTTACAAATTGATAAATCTATATTACAAGCAGAACCTACAGATGGCCTTTGGGATGAGGATGGTAGAACAGATGAAAATCAAATTGGTGCAAATTACCCTGAATTAGAATGGGCAATGGCATTTAATGGAAATGAAAGTATATTATCAGAAAGAGAAAAAGAAGTTTTAGCAATTTATAGGAAATTCAATACAGCTAATAAACATAAAATGGAAGCGATACCAGTATGTATAATTCCAAGTGAATACAAATAAAAAAAGGCATAAATTGTCTTTTTTTATTTGTATTCACTCATAATTAATCCAATTCTGGAGCTAATCTCAATACAATTCCATCAATAGAATCTTCGATTGGAATCTGACAACCTAATCGTGAATTAGGCTTAACAAAAAATGCTTGATCTAACATATCTAATTCAGCATCACTTTGTTCCTCTAAATTAGTATCTGATTCTAAATAACATTGACAAGTAGCACACATAGCCATACCACCACATTCTCCCTTTACTGGTAAATCATAAGACTTACACAGTTCCATGATATTCATATTCATATCTGTAGGAGCAATTAACTCGTGTGATACTCCTTCCCTATCAATAATTGTAACTGTTATATCCTGTGCCATAATAAAAATAAATAAAAAAGACTGTGTACAAATATACACAGTCTCTAAATAATTAAACTATAATCAAATTAAAAATGCCATAAATCATGCTCGAAATTACGAAGCTCTTCTGTAATTCTTTGAGATTCATATAATGCATCAATACCAGACTTATAAGCATCAATACTACGATCAAATGTATTGCTTTGTTTATATATAGTACTATTAAATTGACGCTTCATAAATAAATCATCAAAACTCATCCATTGTGCATCATTTTTAGGATTGTACACATTGTAATTTACAAAAACAAAACGACAATGTGGAAAATATAACCAAAATAACTCTTTTTTTCCTTCAATAGCTTCAAATTCACCATCTGGTTTTCTCTTACCGTAGTAGACAACAGGTGCAATACCAAGTATTCGAACATCAAATTGAGAACGTTCTTTGTCAAAGAACCAATCTTCCTTCAATTTATATTCTACAATATTAGAAGATTTATACCATAAAGTATCTGGAGCCGCAGGACGTGGTTCATCTACACCAGTTTCTGGATTAGGATATAATTTTTCTTCACCAGTAATTGGATCTGTCTCCATCTGAGGTGAACCATCAGCATTATATTTTGTTTTTAACTCAGCCAAATATGAAATTAACTGAGTTTTATATAATGAATCATTATAAAAATTTTTTCCAGGAGATGCAGTAATAGGATATTTAAACAAATCACCATCCATAACACCCAAAGAATTTGGATTTTCAACAGAATATATCGTTAAATCACCCTTTAAAATATGAGTTCTAATAACAGTCCAAAGTGACCAACGAGAAGAATTTTTAACCCATTCACCAGATCCAGCAAAATCATCTAAAGGAAAGTAAAGTGTATGATTAATTTTTTCACGTAGATCAATAGTTCTCCAAACACGTTTAGAAAACATAACGTCAGATTCACGTACAAATTCATAAGGAACTAATCGCTTAGTAGGAATATGCTCTTGAATATAGATACCATCAACAACACCATCAGCAGGTATGTTAACAGGACCCCCATTAATTTCCTGAGCGTTAAACCCAAAAATAACAGAGCAAAAAGTAAATGTTGATAAAACTAATCTTTTCATGACTAAACGATTTATTTCAACTTAATAATTAATTCAAAGTAACAACACAAGCACCATATTTTGGTGATGACTTACCATCAGAGTACTTACAAATAAATGTAGCAGACTGACCAGGCTTAGCTTGCTTTAATAAACCTGAAGCGGCTGCAGAAATAACATCACCCTGACCTGCCATTGTTTTACCTGCAAATTCCATTTTCCAATCTAATACTCTAAAATTAACACCAGTTAAATCTACAGAAGGTGGGAATTTAGCAGATAATCCCATTGCAGTTTTTGGTGCAGTTTCACCAGTTCCTTTCCCTGCAAAATATATAGCAGCAGGTGGTAATGGTTTAACTTTAAATGTAAATTTACCTAATGATACAGTTTTATTAGTCACTGAACTTTTACCAGATATGCTTATATCAACAGATTTTACACCTCCATTAGGGGTAGCAATCCACATAGCACCAGACTTAGTTAATGACAAACCAGCACCTGCATTTAATATAGTCTGATCGTAACCAGAAGCAACACCAGTAACTTTATTTGCATACCCTTGATATAAAACTTGCATATCAGGCAATGAAACAGTACCCTCAGGTTTCATGATTTTAATCGTATGTTCCCACGGCATAGATTTCTTCGCACCAGATTTATTAGTAATAGCAATATCTCCAGATAACTTCATTTCACCTGAACCGCTTACTGTAGCAGTAACAATTCCTTGACCATCTTTAACTTCTTTCAATTTACCACCTTTCGCAGTAACCTCTGGTTGTTTATCAGAATCGAATGCAGCCATAATAACACTAATTTCAACTTCATCACCTGAATTAGCTAAAAGAGGTCCGTTTGCAATAGCAACAATTTTATTAAAAGAATACTCTCCACCCCCTACTCTACTTCTAATTAATGATATCGCGTCAGCTCTAGCAGTTAAAATTTCCTTTTCAACAGACGATAAAGATGCAATTGCAGCAACAATTGGAGAGTGGTCAAATGTTTTACCAACCCAATGTACACCAGTTTCACCATGCATTTCATGAAGCTCATTTTTTGTTAGTGCTTCATAAATTTTCTTAACTTCACCTAATTCATCAGGAGAAACTTTACCCTTCGCTAACATTTTGTCAACTTGCTTATTCAAATCTTCAGAATCTTTATAAGTATTGATAGCAGTTGTTTTTAATGAAAATTTCTTCTCCGGTGTAGATGCAGACTTAACTAGAAGCTCAACCAGATCAGCTCTAAATTTAATATATGCATTCCATAATTTAATACCTTCACCATCAGGCTTCTTAATGTTAGTTTCTGGTCCAATAATTAAGTGCATTGGCTCATCATATTTATCATTCGCCTCAACATGAGCTAAATGCATCCTTGTTGGTCTACAAGGTTCTTTAGTATCATATGCTTTAGCTACAATAGCCTCTTCCCCCTTTAACTCCATTTTTTCTTGACAGTCCTTTAATGCTTGAATCTTTATATCATCAATCATCTTAACCATTTCGGCAGTCATTTTGTCAATCTTATCTACATCCTTTAAGTATGCAGCAGCTTTAACAGCAACAGCAGGAGCAGATTTATCTTGTGCAACCTCTTTTAAAGCCGCCTTTTTCTCCTCACCTCTAAGATATTCAGTTTCCATAGAAATCTGAATATTCTCTTCTATCGCAACGAAGGCATCTAGAATAGATTTTGATACGTTAAGAGCCAAAAGAGCAGTTAGTACAAGGTACATCATACCCACCATCTTCTGCCTTGGGGTTTCATTACCACCTCCCATTTTTTATTGTATTAAAAAGTTAATAATCAGATAAACTAAACGTAGATGTTAATCTCTAGTAATAGTCATTGCTTTCAACATGTTACCATACACATTATTAAGATCTGTAAGGTTTTTAGAAAGCATAGCCATGTTATCTTTATATCTCTTAGTGTCTTCTGCAGATTCAGAAAGGTTTTGCATCATTTCAGTAACTTGAGTTTGGAATTTCTCAGTAGCTTCAAGATGTGCTGAAGAACCTTTTAATTGCAATTCGTATACATTATTTAAAGCAGCAAGATTCCTAGAAACTTTTTGCATTTGTTCCCCAAATGATTCGCCTTCTTGAGAAGTTGAAGTTAAACCAGATAAAGATAATGAGGCTCTTTCATAAGCATCAGAAAGTGTAGAGATTTTGTCTGAAGCAGTTTGTAAACTAGTAACATACGAGTCCGTTGCAGCTACTGCAGATGAAATACCTTGTAAAGATGAAGCATTTTCACCTAAACTTCTCATACCAGCAGCAAGGCTTTCTAATAATTCTGAATCAATTTTTGCCTCCTCTAACATCTTATCTAAATGCTGAGTTATACCTTCACTTTTTGCAACTGGTGCATGAGAATTATGTGTTTCAATTTTTGCATGACCTTCTTCATGTAAATCATCTTCACCATGACCTGGTTCATGAACTTCAGCTAATTCTGGGTAAACTAAATCCCAATGATATTCATGTGGCAACGGTTCGAAAGATGACATTACGAAAATGATTACCTCTACTAATAAACCAACAATAAGCATCGCTGATGCACCTGGCCAGTGCATAATTTTGAATAAAGCACCTAACACAACTACTGCAGCACCATATCCATAGAAATACTTCATAAAAAGTTTCCATTTCAAACTTCCAGGGACCATACCAAAAACTTTCATAACGCTTATTTATTAAAATTTAACAATTTATTTATTATACTAAATCCTACAGGATTAATTTACTTTAATTCAATCTCATTAATTGCTTCATCACTTCCTTCCATTAAGAAGTTATCACCTCCTCTACCCATGTGAGTCATTACATTTCTAAACCCTATATAAGATTTAGCAGTATCTTGATACTCATATGAACGTGTAGAAGTCATACAATAATATCCTATATCCTTCCATGAACCTCCACGCAATACTTTTTGTTTTAATTTTGGTGGATCCCAATCCATTGCATCATAACGATATTCAGCATTCACATCATTAGAAAACTCATAGACTGATTCATCGTAAGCAGTTTCACACCATTCCGCAACGTTTCCTGCCATACAATATAATCCAAATCCGTTTGGTTGATAAGAGAACGCTTTCACTGTATGGAAACCACCGTCTTCCTGGTAACGACCTCTCATTGGCTTAAAGTTAGCTAAGAAACATCCGTATGCATTACGTGTGTAAGGACCACCCCATGGATATTGAGACTGATCTAAATCACCTCTAGCAGCTCTCTCCCATTCAGACTCAGTAGGTAAACGGAAATCATTTACATATAAATCACCCATTGCCAATAACCAAGAATTTAACAATTGAGATCTCCATACAGAGAATGCTTTTGCCTGTGGCCAAGTAACACCTACAACTGGATAATTATCATAAGCAGGATGATGAAAATACATATTAGTCATTGGATCATGAAAAGAATATGTAAAATCTCTAACCCAACATAATGTATCAGGATATACATTTATTACTTCTTCAATAATAAATCTATTTCTATTTGCATGTCCACGAATCGCATTATTTTGTCCTTTCTTATTTGTGTGTCCTAAATCTAAATCTTGACCTTGATCATCACCAGTAAAAGGATGTTTAGGTGTACTTAATGACCTATGAGTTTCTGATACTTTATTTCCTTGACCATCTATTCCATTTGGTACAATTTCAACACGACCTCTACGAGCTGCCTCTCTTAAGTCAATCCAATAATACTTATAAAGTAACTTACGTGTGTCAATTTCTCTCTTTTTGTAAAATCTTTCATTACTTGGATAATACATATCCGCTAAAAGAGGAACTACATCTTCTGTCTCGTAGCTGAACTTACGATCCCAATTTAAAGTGAAAAGCGTTCTGTTTTTTTCTTTATCAGACGGATCATAATCAACAAATTCTTTGGAGTCTTCATCAAAATATCTGTCTCTGTAATTCACGAAATCTTCTGAGGCTTCATCTTCCATTGTTAGATAAATCTTCTCACGCGCAATAGAATCTCTAACATGTTCAACAAATTGACGATACTCATTATTAGTAACTTCAGTTTGATCCATATAAAAAGCTTGTACAGAAGCAGTTTTTTGACGTGTCTGATGCAAGAATGGAACATCTTGATCATTCTCACCCATATTAAAAGCACCTCCTTTAACGTAAACCATTCCCAAAGGAATTTCTGGCTGATAAAGAGGTCTTCCTAACACTCCGGTTACATGACCAGTTCTTGTGCTGCAAGATGCAATCACTAAACCAATAAGACCTAAAAATAATACTCTTTTCATTTTACTTTTTTTTAAGTTCCAGACATCATTTAACAATCTACAGGATCAAATGTGTATAATGATATAACGGAACTACTAATAAATGGTTACAAAAATCTATATTTTTTTTTTAATTTACAACCACCTTGGATGTTTTGATTTTTCCAAAGGTGGATCTGGTATTAAATATCTATATCTAAATAATAGCTCATGCGAGCCTCTAGACACTGTATTTAAGCCATTTGTAGTTAAATCGTATGAATATCCTAACGTTACATTTTTAATTGGATAAAAACCTGCTAAAAAACAAACAGATTCTGTTGTTCTATATGTAATTCCTGCGTAAAACAAATTTTTATGAAAATATCGCATATTGATATCTGCAGCAGTTTTTATTAAGTCACTTCTTACCAATGTTTGTAGCTCAAGATCTTTACCTTGACCTAATAAACTTACAAATCGATTACCTGCAACAAAGAAATAATGTCGTTTATTAACATAATTCATTGAACGAATGACTGGTTCATTTATATGAGTAGAAGATATCCCAACATAATATCCTTTGAAACTTTTCCAATATAACCCCAGATTCAAATCTAAATTAGTCCCCGAAGACGCTTTTGGAAGTAATATATCATTGTTATTGTTTGAAGGAGTAATCCAATCAGGATCCATTCCAAAATTTACTATCCCCAATCCTAATCCAACATTAAACATTCCCGCTTCTCTAACCTGAAAAGGTAATGAATAATTTAGAATTAAATTATTTTGTTTAATAAATCCAATTGCATCATGATAAAAAGAAATTCCTGCTCCACCAATAAGAAACTTATTCAAATTTGCTTCAAGATTAAAAACGGCAGAATTTGGAGCTCCAACTATTTTATCCCATTGATTTCTATAAACCATAGCAGAACTAATACCATCTTCTGTCCCGGTAGTTGCAGGATTGACACTCATTTTATCATACATAAAATGAGTCAATAACTTTTCTTGCTGCGAAAAAGCAGTGTTTAAAGAAATAATTAAACAAACAATAAAAAGTATAAAATACCTCATTAATAAACTAATAGTCAGTAATATAAACCTCAATAAAACTCAGTCCAAGCAAAATATTAGGTGCTAAAGTAATTATTTTTCTTGTAGATTAAAAGTATATTAGAGAAAACATACGTTTTATTAACAAGAAAATGTAAATATCTATTTCAATTTTTGAAAAGTTCTCCACCATAAATCTGGCAACTCGTTCCTCATCGCCAATTCATAATCTTCATGATTACAAGGAATCAAATGATGCCTTTCATACTTAGAATCCATAGAAGAAGGGTGAGGAACTTCCATCCACCAACGCTGCGATTTCCCACTTTTATAAAAAATCAAATCATTCTCAAAAGTATCCAAATGAACTATAAACTTAGTATATTCTTTTTTAGAACAAACTGGAAAATCCCCTTTTCTGTCCGCAACACCATCAATAAAATACCAAATTAATTGAGCAACTAATTTATGTGCTTCTAAACTCAAGTTACCTGGTATGAAATTTAATATTGAGAAACTTGAAAGCTTATCACTTACACCAGCATATTTTGCAATCTGACAAATCTGCTCAGCATAAAATCCATTAGGAGACTGATATGCATCACCTCTAAAATCAGATGACTTTATAGATTGTAAATCAACACATAAAACATCCGAATTACGAATAAGTGGTTCTGCCTTTTTAAAATCTCCATTAAATTCTCCCAACCGAAGTGAATCAAAATACAATCGTTCAAACAAATCAATTTCGGAAGATTTTACAAAAGGAAACTGAACCCCTATTACACTATAATTAAATAAGAAACATGGATTATGAATTAACAATTGGCTCAAAAATCCATCCTTAGTTACTCCTTCTTCAGTACTCCCCAAATCTATTTGAGAGTCAATGGTGGTAATATTAACCGTTTGTTCTAACTCCTGATAGCCTTGATAAAGTGGATACGTTAAATCTTGTGTTCCACCTATCAAAATTGGAATTATATCATTCTTGACTAACTCACTAACAATCTGTTTTACTGCAAAATAAGTGTCCTCAATACGTTCGCCTGGCATAACATCCCCTAAATCGTAAATTTTCTTTTCCCAATGCACACTAGCATAAAGTTTATAAAATTCATATCGAAATTTAGTATCAGTTAAACCATGTTTCTCCTCTACTCCATTTCTAAATTCAGGACAATAAAAAATTGCTATAGATTTCTTTTCTAATTCCGGAAAAAAACCATCAGTATGGGGTATGATTGAATTACCTATTGATTCTGATTCGAATTCAAATTCTTCAATGGCTTTAAAATAAAAGGAAAGATCTTTCATTTATTAAATTATTTTTTTGAAGTAGTCTTTTTAGCAAATCTTCCACCTTTTTTAGGTGCTGGTTGAACTTTGTGTAATTTAACACAGTCTTCATATGTTAAAACTGACCAATCACTATCCTTTGGTAATTTAACATTATCCTTACCTACTTTTAAATATGCTCCCCATCTTCCATTCAAGATCTGCATATCTTCTTGTTCCGGGAAAACTTTAAGAATCTTATTCGCATCATCTTCTCTTTTTTGAAGAATAATTTCGATTGCTCTTTCTAGTGTTACAGTCATTGGGTCATCTTCCTTTTTTAAGGAGACAAAAGCCTTTCCGTGTTGTAAATAAGGACCAAAACGACCAACATTTGCTTTAACAATTAATTCCTCAAATTGTCCAAGTTCACGTGGAAGTTTAAACAATTCCAACGCCATTTCTAAGGTCATGGATGCTAATGATTGTTCAGAGCGAAGAGAAGCAAATTGTGGTTTTTCACCATCCTCTTTCTCATCACCAATTTGAACCATAGGTCCAAATCTACCTATACGAACAATTACCTTTTTACCAGATACAGGATGAATACCTAATTCTCTTTCTCCTGTTGCA